>CAZKWG010000393.1:0-7501 GCA_964556105.1 uncultured Enterobacterales bacterium
CTTTACGCCGGAGGCGCGCACCTGGGAGGCCTGGATGAGCGTGCTGACGGGCGCCTATCCCGCCACGCACGGCCTGCGCTGGAGCCTGCCCCAGCCCGGCCGCGAGCTGCCGCGCGTCCCCATGCTCACCCACGCGCTCCAGGAGGCCGGCTACCACACGCGCTTCCTCACCGACGACAGCCGCTTCAGCTACATGCTCCCCAAACACGGCTTCGACGTCATCGAGCAGCCCGCGCTGGGCTTCCGCAACTTCGCCGCCAGCCGCCTTCAGCCCAACTTCCGCGCCTTCTTCACCTGGCTGAACGGCCCGCTGGGCTGGATGCTCGCCCCGGCCTACCGCCACAATCAGGCCTACGGGATCACCTACCGACCCGAGGCCTTCGCCGAGCTGGCCGCCCAGCAGGTCGCCCTCGCCTCCCAGCACGAGCGCTTCTTCCTCGCCATCCACACCTGCCCGCTCCACACCCCCGCCGACCGGCCCTGGCCCTACCACCGGCTCTATGGGATGGGCGATTACCGGGGTGGCAACCGCTACCGCTACCGCTCCTACGGCTCCGAGCTGGTGGACGGCCCGCGCACCGACCCTGCCGCCCTCGCCGAGGCCGAGCGCCGCGGGCGCCAGCAGAACCAGGATCTCTACGACGCCGGCATCGCCATGGTCGACGACATCTGGGCCGGCGTGGCCCGCGCCCTGGACGAGGGCGATCTCTGGGACAACACGCTCGTGATCATCCTCTCGGATCACGGGGAGGACTTCCTCGAGGACGACACCCGCTACCGGTTCAGCGGCCCCAATCACGGCTTTCACCCCTGGGGCATCGGCCAGCAGCAGGTCGTGCTCGCGGCGCGGGGACCGGGCTTCGGGAGAGGGCGGCGCGCGGACCTGGTCAGTCTGGTTGATGTCGCTCCCACCATCGCCGCGGCCACCGGGCTCACGCTGCCCGAGGCGGAGGGCGCGCCGCTTCAGACCCCGCTCTCGGAGCGCATCCTCTTCGGCGAGACCGGCGTGGGCGAGCCCTCCTACTGGCCGAAGGGCCACAAGAGCGTGCCCTTCAAGAGCGCGCAGCGCCGCTACACGCTGGACCCGGAGACCGCCCGCGCCTACCAGCGCCCGGAGTTCGACGAGATCACGGTCGCGTCGAAGGACCGCTGGGCTTTCGACGACGCCTTCTGGCTGGTGCAGGAGCCCTGGGAGGACGACACCCACCGCTACAGCCTCTTCCGCTGGCGCGAGGATCCGACCTTCGGCCTGGACGTGCTGATGCTCTACCCGGAGCGAGCCCAGCGCCTGTACGAGGCCCTTCGCGCCCGCCCCCGCTTCCCCGGGACCACGGAGATCGTCGAGGACATCTTCGCGAACCAGCGCCCGCACGACGCCGACATGGAGCGCGCCGAGCCCGCGCAGGGAGCGGACGAGTGAGCCACACCGCCGCGCAGCACCTCGCCCGCGCGCTGGCCCGCCTCGGCGTCCGCCACGCGTTCGGCATGCCCGGCGGCGAGGTGCTGCCCATCCTCGACGCGCTGCGGGCGGAGGGCGTGGACTTCGTGCTGGTCCGCCACGAGGGCAGCGCGGGCTTCATGGCCGACGCGGCCTGGCAGCTCACCGGCGCCCCCGGCGTCTGCGTCGCCACGCTGGGCCCCGGGATGACCAACCTCGTCTCGGGCATCGCGGGCGCCTGGCTGGAGCGGTCGCCGGTGGTGGCCGTCACCGGCCAGGTCGAGAGCGGGATCTACAATGTGTATACGCACCAGACGCTGGACCAGATCGGGCTGCTCCGCCCGGTGGTGCGCGCGTCGGTGACGCTGACGGCGCGCGAGGCCTGGCGGGAGATCCCCCTCACCCTGCGCCGGATGATGGACGGTCGGCCGGCCCCCGTTCACCTGAACGTGCCGGCGGACGTGGCGGGCGCCCCTCAGCCGGGGACCTTCGATGACCGCTTCACCGCCGAGCCGCGCATGCCCGCTCAAGGGGAGCTCGCGCGCGCCGCCGAGCGCATCGCCCAGGCCCGGCGCCCGATCCTGCTGGTCGGCCCCGCGGATCGTGGCGACGCCGCCGCCCTCGGCGCCCGCGCCCTGCACGCCGCCCTCGACGCCCCCGCGCTGGCGACCTACCGCGCCAAGGGCGTCATCGACGAGTCGGACGCCCGCTATGCCGGCAGCTTCGGGCTCTCCCCCGTGGTGGACCGGCACCAGCTCGCGCTGGTGGCCGAGGCGGATCTCGTCGTGCTGGTGGGCTTCGACGCCGCCGAGCTGCGCCCCCAGTGGCTGCCGGGCTGGCCGCCGACCACGCCCTGCGTGGTGATCGACGCGCACCCTCCGGTCGACCTGCTCTGCCCCATCGAGGCGCTCCTGATCGGCCCCATCGGCCCCGTCGCGGCGCGACTGGCGGAGCTCGTCGGCGCCTCCGGTCAGCGCTCGGCATGGTCGAACGAGCGCCTCACCGCCCATCAGGCCGCGATCGCCGCGCCCTTCGCCGACGATCCCGACGGCCCCGCCACCGCCCTGCGCGCCGTTCAACGGGCGCTCCCCGAGGACGCGATCATCGCGCTCGACGTCGGCGCCCACCGCATCACCGCCAGCCACACGCTGGTCATGCGTCATCCCGGTCGGCTGCTGCAGTCGAACGGCCTCGCCTCGATGGGCTTCGGGCTCCCCGCGGCGATCACCGCCGCGATCGTGCGGCCAGACGTTCCCGCGGTGGCGATCACCGGGGACATGGGGCTGTGGATGGCGCTCGGTGAGCTGGGCATCGCCGCCGAGCGTGGCCTGAACCTGATCGTGGCCTACTTCTCCGACCAGAGCCTGGCCCTCATCGAGCTCAAGCAGGCGCGAATGGGCCTGCCGAGGACCGGGGTGCGCTTCGCCAACCCCGCCGTGGGGCCGCTGGCGGCGAGCTTCGGCGGCGTTGGTCTGACCGTTCAGGGCGCGCAGGCGATCGGCGACGCGGTGGAGGAGGCCCAGCGACGCGGGGGCCTCACCCTGCTCGAGATCCCCTTGGACCCCGACCACTACAAGCAGCAGATGTAGCCTCGTGCTGTTCAACTCGCGGATCTTCCTCGCCCTCCTGGTGCTGGTGCTGGCCGTGTACTACGGCCTCCCCGACAGGGCGAAGGTCTGGTTTCTGCTCGCCGTCTCCATCGTCTTCTACGGGTACTGGGACCCCGAGCTCCTGCTCCTGCTGTTCGGCTCCATCGGCTTCAACTTCTGGTTGGGCAAGGCCATGGCCGCCGCCCGGGGGGACGCTCGCCGCTCCCGCCTGCTGCTCTGGGCCTGCGTCATCGCGAACATCGGGCTGCTCGGCTTCTTCAAGTACACGGACTTCTTCATCCAGGAGCTCTGTCTGGCCGCCTCGGCCGTGGGCGTGGCGCTGAACCCCGACGACTACCTGCTCAAGCTGGTCCTGCCCGTCGGCATCAGCTTCTACACCTTCCAGACGATGTCCTACCCGCTGGACATCTATCGCGGCGACATCCAGGAGCCCGAGCCCAGCCTGGCCCGCTTCGCCCTTTATGTCTCGTTTTTCCCGCAGCTCGTCGCCGGCCCCGTCGAGCGCGCCCCCCACCTGCTCCCGCAGTTCTCGCGCCCCTTCCGCATCAACCGCCAGATGGTCTACGAGGGCGTCTTCCTCGTGCTGCTGGGCTTCGCCAAGAAGGTGATCATCGCCGACCGACTGGGCGCCTGGATCGCGCCCTACTACAGGCCAGAGACGGAGACCAGCGCCGCGGAGGCCGCCGCGAGCATGCTGCTGTTCACGACCCAGATTTATGTGGACTTCAGCAGCTACAGCGACATCGCCATCGGGCTGGGGCTGCTGCTGGGGTACAGCATCCGGCCGAACTTCAACCTGCCCTTTGTGGTCCCCTCCATCCCTGAGCGCTGGCGGCGATGGCACCTCTCGATGAGCGAGTGGTTCCGGGACTACATCTTCATCCCGCTGGGAGGGAGCCGGAAAGGGCAGGTCCGCACGCAGATCAACGTGATGATCGTCATGCTGGCCAGCGGGCTCTGGCACGGGGCGAGCAACAACTTCCTGGTCTGGGGCCTGCTCAACGGGCTCACCATGGTCGGCCACCGCCTGCTCCTGCGCCCGCTGCGCGCCGTGTCCGGTCAGATGGAGCGCACGACGCTCACCCGCATCAGCTATTTCTACCTCTGCTGTCTCCTGACCTGGTGCACGATCGCCAGCATCAACATCTTCTTCCGCTGCCCCGACTGGCCGTCCGCCACCCGCTTCGTCCGCCTGATCTTCAACTCCGGGTGGCAGACCTGGTACGAGACCGCGCGCAGCCTGCAGGACTTCCCCCCCGACCTGGTCAACGGCTTCGGCTGGACCCTGGTGGTCTTCGTCCTGCACGAGTCACAGCGCTACCTGGACGCGAAGCGCCGCATCCGCGACAACCGCGTCTTGTGGGCTGCAACCTGCCTTCTCCTCTTCTGGGGCGTGATCACCTTCGGGGTGGCCGGCTCCCAGTTCATCTACTACCAGTTTTAGCCCATGCCCGCGCCCATCCCCCCTCCCCCGCCCCAGCCCTCCCTCGAGGAGACGCGCGACGCCGTTCGCCTCATCCGCGTCATCTCTGTCGTCGCCATCCTCCTCTTCCTGGCCTACGCCCAGACCTTTCGCGTGGACGGCTTCTTCGTCCGCTACGGACGCGAGAACACGGCGAGCTGGATGCTCTACGAGCAACACCGCCTCGTGGAGAAGAAGGTGCGGGCCCACGAGGGCGGGCGCGTCGCCTGGCTGGTCGGCAGCTCGATCCTGCGCGAGTCCTTCGACGAGCGCGTCATCGATCAGGGGCTTCAGGCCGCCGGCAGCCCCTTCCGCGTGGAAAAGTTCGGCCAGGACCGCGGCGCCTCCGGCCTGTCCAGCGGCCTGCTGGAGCGGCTGCCCGTGCGCGAGGGCGATCTCGTCCTGCACAGCGTCGGCATGGAGAACTTCCTCGCGGGCTGGCTCGACCGCACCGAGGTGCCCTGGTGGCAGGTCACGATGCTGACCTCCCCCGAGCTCTGGCTGCGGACCAACGACTGGAGTCCCCAGGAGAAGCTCGAGACGCTGCTCTCCCTGCCCGCCCCCTACTGGCAGTTCCAGCAGGAGGCCGCCACCGGCTGGCTGCGCTGGATCGAGAGCCCCTGGCAGGGCCGGCCCAAGGTCCGCCGCGCTCATTACACCTTGACCTTCCACACCTTCGAGCGCCGCGCGAACTTCCGCGCCGACCTTCTCGCCGAGCCGGAGGACAGCTGGGTCTTGAGCGCCGAGGACATCGATCTGTCCGAGACACAGTTCAACGTGCTCGGGCTGGCACGGATGCGCGCCTTCTGTGAGCAGCGGGGGGCCAGGCTCGTGCTCGCCGACATCCCGCCACGCCTCCTCTACACCGAGAAATTCCTCACCCCAGACGTCGCTCGTCAGTGGGATGCCTGGCGCGACCGCCATTCTGATCTGCTCCGTCTGCCTCAGCTCCCGGAGGCCGACTACTATGATATGAAGCACCCCAACTTCCGCGGCAGGGAGCAGCACTCCCGCTGGCTGCTGAAGTGGCTGCTCGCGCAGGACGGCGCCTGAGATGGACGCGGAGGAGACGCAACATGGACCTGCTCGACCTGGAGCCCGTGCTGGGCCGATGTACCGATCTCCGCCGCGAAGGTGGCCTCGGGTTGAGCGCGCTGCGGCGTGTGCTCCAAGACGCGGTGATCGCGCCGGAGACCGTGGACGCGCTCGGACGGGTCGATGAGACCCGCCCCTACGGAAGGCGCGTGCTCTTCGCCGATGAGCACCTCGAGGCCATGATCGCCGTCTGGACGCCCGGCGTCCCCTGCGCGCCCCACGATCATGGCGGCTCGGTCGGCGGCGTTCGCGTGCTCCGCGGCGAGGCCCTTCACCGCGTCTGGCGCGCGCGGGAGGGTCAGCTCGAGCTGGTGGCCGAGGAGCGCGTCTCGGCCGGCGAGGTCCTCGCCTGCGGCCCCGATCTGGTCCACTCCATGGAGGATGGCGGCGCCGCCGAGTCGCTCGCCACCTTGCACCTCTACGCCGGCCCCATCGAGCAGATGATCGTCTACGATGTGTCCTGCGCCCAGACCCTGGTGGTCGAGGGCGGCTGCGGCGCCTGGCTGCCCTGGGACGAGCCCGCGCTGATCCGCGCGGTCCACCCCGGGCTGCTCGCCCCCTCTGAGCTGCGCTGATCGCGCGGGAGATCCGATGTCGCTCCTCCTCCTCGCCGGGCTCGCGCTGGCCGCCCCCTTCGGGCAGGTCGACCTCGTCCGAGGCTCCCCCGAATTCACCAGCTGCATCGACGATGATCGCGACGACCCGGACAGCTGCGCGGCGCGCTTCTACCGCTTCCTCACCGACTCCCTCCTGACCCAGGGATACACGTTCCAAGGCGCGCCCACCGCCAGCAGCGCCGGCTTCGTTCGGGAGAGCGGCTACACGCTGGGGGCGCGCGTGGACACCTTCCCGCTGGGCCCGCCGCCTGAGAACCTCTCGGGAAAAGCCGAGAACACACAGTTCTCGCCCGTCCTGCCGCGCCTCTTCGGATCCGTGCAGCGCTCCGGCGATCGGTCCTACGCGCTCGGCCTCTCCCTGCTGCCGCCCATCCCCGTCGGCGGCGCCTCGGCCCTGGTCCTCGGGCTGGACGCCTCTGCGGGACAGGACCTGGGCCGGACGCGGGTCTCCGGCTCGCTGGAGCTCGGCTACGCCCGCGCGCGCGCGCCCATCGTCGCCAGCGAGGAGCAGTTCGAGAGCCGGGACGACTTCAGCAACCCCAACAACCTGGACCCGGAGACCTACGAGGCCGTGTGCGGCGCCAGCGAGCACGGCTGCCTGGACACGTTCTCGCAGCTGACGGTGGCGCTGCACGGGATGGCGTCCTGGGTCACCGGCCCCGTGCAGCCCTATGTGCGGGGAGACCTCGCTCTTCTCAACACCTCCCTCTACGTCATGTACGACGACACGGACTGGAGGCTGCGCGCGCTGCAGCCCGGGCTGGGGGTCGGGCTGGGCGCCCCGCTGGGGCCCACCTTCCTGAGCGCGGGCCTCGATCTGGCGCCCATCGGCCCGCAGCAGAGCGAAGAAGAGGTGCTCGGCCTGCTCTGGAAGGCGCAGGGCTCGGCGAGCTGGGTGTTCTGAGCGGGGGCTGGCACGGCTCTTGCTAACAGCAGCCAGGGCGGGGGCATGCCCCACCTCTCCCACCTGACGCTGTTCGCCCCCGCTGGAGCTCCCCATGGCCCGCTCGCTCACCGTGAAGCACGAAGAGAAGCCCTCCACGACGCCCCTGTTCACCGCGTTTCTCCTGCTTGCATGTGCCTGGATGGCCGCTACGGCGTTGTCGGCGGCCTCCGCGGAAGAGACGGGAGCGAGCCTGCCGACGCTGGGAGCAATCGACGCTCAGTAGAACATTCTCTACGAATCGTCGAAAACACCAGAGACCCGAGGCCCCGGCCTCGGGTTTTTTCTGGTCCCCCATGCGGGTCGCGCGGGGCCATGGTACCTGTATGATGGTGT
>CAZKWG010000394.1:0-7483 GCA_964556105.1 uncultured Enterobacterales bacterium
ACCCCCTTCTACATGACGCGGGTGGTCTGCCTGACCTTCCTCGGCGCGCCGTCCGAGCGCTCGGCGCACGCGCACGAGAGCCCGCCGGCGATGGTGGCGCCGATGGCCATGCTGGCCATCCTGGCGGTGGTCGCGGGCTTCGCCGGCGGTGCCTTCGCCGAGCGGCTGGGGCTGGAGTACGCCTTTCACGTGAGCCCGGTGGGCGTCGTCGCCATGCTCCTCGCGTTCGCGGGCATCGGGCTCGGGCTGGCGAAGTACAACTACGGCATGATGCAGGGGCTCGCGTTTCCTGGGTTGGCGGCGTTCATCCGCAGCGGACCCATCGACGGCCTCTTCGTGTCGGGGTGGAGGCGCGCCCTGCTGCCCTTCGCGGCCGCCATGGGCTGGCTCGACCGCTACGTGGTGGACGGGCTCATGAACCTCATCGGCGTCGCCGCGCTGCGCGGCGGGGCGAGCCTGCGCCGGGTGCAGACGGGGCAGGTTCAGCACGTGCTGGTCGGGGTCGCCCTCGGCCTCGTGGTCTTTGCCCTCTGGGGCGTGGGGGGGGCTTAAGGAACCATGGACTTCCCCTGGCTCTCGCTGATCGTGCTCGCGCCGCTGCTGGCGGCGGGGCTGCTGCTGTTCGTGCCGGGCGAGTCCCGCGGCACGGTGCGCACGCTCTCCGTGCTGAGCTCGGTGGTGTCGCTGTTCGGTGCGCTGGTGGTGGCGGCGCTCTATGACCGGGACGCGGGCGGCGCCCAGTTCCGCGAGGGCTTCGACATCCTGCCCAGCCTGGGGGTGCGCTGGGAGCTGGCGGTGGACGGCTGGGGCGTGAGCCTGCTGCTGCTCACCGGGATCATCCTGTTCGCCGGCACCTGGGCGAGCTGGACCTTGGAGGACCGCGACAAGGACTTCTACATCCTGCTGCTGACGCTCACGGCCGGGGTCTTCGGGGTCTTCGTCAGCATCGACCTGTTCCTCTTCTTCCTGTTCTACGAGATCGCCGTGCTGCCGATGTACCTGCTCATCGGCATCTGGGGCAGCTCGAAGGCGGTCAAGGCCGACGGGCCGTTCGCCTTCGCCTACCGGATGCTGGACGTGGGCGGGCGCGAGTACGCGGCGATGAAGCTGACCTTGATGCTGCTGGTGGGCTCGGCGTTGATCCTGGTCGGGATCCTCGCGCTCTATCAGGCGGGCGGGGGCGGCAGCTTCTCGATGGAGCACCTGGCGACGATCAACTTCGATCCTTCGCTTCAGCGCTGGGTCTTCCCGGCCCTGTGGATCGGCTTCGGCACGCTGGCTGGCGTCTTTCCCTTCCACACCTGGTCGCCGGACGGGCACGCCTCGGCGCCCACGGCGGTGAGCATGCTCCACGCGGGCGTGCTGATGAAACTAGGTGCATTTGGTATCATGCGGGTCGGCATGGTGCTGCTGCCCGAGGGCGCCGAGGTCTGGGCCCCCGTGGTCGGCGCGGTGGCCGTGATCAACGTCGTCTACGGCGCGCTGGGCGCGATGTCGCAGAAGGACCTGAAGTACGTCATCGCCTACAGCTCGGTCAGCCACATGGGCGTGGTCATGCTGGGCGCGGCGACGCTCTCGCCGGAGGGCTGGAACGGCGCGGTCTTCCAGATGTTCGCCCACGGGCTGATGACGGGCCTGATGTTCGCCCTGGTGGGCCTCATCTACGGGCGAGCCCACAGCCGCGAGATCTTCGAGATGGGCGGCTTCGCCCGCGCCATGCCGGGGGTGGCGGTCTTCTTCACGCTGGCCGGCCTCAGCTCGCTGGGGATGCCGGGCTTCGCGGGCTTCGTCGCGGAGTTCCTGGTCTTCCTGGGCGCCTGGCGCTCGGGCCACACGGTCTGGGCGGTGGCCGGCATCGTCGGCGCCTGGATCACGGCGGTCTACGTGCTGCGGGCCGCGCGGGCCATCTTCTGGGGCGAGGGGCCGCCGGAGCGCTACCACGACCTCTCGGACGCGAAGGGGGTGGAGTGGGTGGCGCTGGTGACGCTGGGGGCGGGGCTCATCCTGTTCGGCGTCTGGCCTGATCTGGTGCTGGACCCCATCGACATCGGCACCACACAGCACCTGGCGGCGCCGGCCGGGGAGACGCCATGAGCATCTCGTTGCTCGTCCCCATCCTGCTCGCGGCGCTGGCCGTGATCGTGCTGCTGGCTGACCTCGCGCCCGGCCCGAGCGGCAAGCGCGGCATCGGCGCGCTGACGGCCGCCGGGCTCACCGCCATCGCGTTCGCCGCCTGGTTCGTGCCCACCAGCGACGCCTTCGGCGGGCGCTGGGTGGCCGACGAGTTCACCCGTTACGCCCAGATCCTCGTGCTCGCGGCCGGGGCGCTGGGCGCCGTCGGCACCATCGACCACGCGGACATCCGCTTTCCGCGCCGACAGGGTGAGTACTACCTGCTCTACGTGACCAGCGTGCTGGGCATGGCCCTGCTGCCCGGGGCGCGCGACGTGGTGCTGCTGGCGGTGGCCTTCGAGACGATGAGCATCCCGCTCTACGTGCTCGCCGCCATGCACAAGGACCAGCGCCTTGGGATCGAGGGCGCGGTCAAGCTCTACCTGACGGGCGCGGTCAGCGCGGCCGTGACGATCTACGGGCTCTCCTTCCTGGTCGGCGCGTCCGGCGGCACCCGCTACGCGGAGATCGCCGCGGCGACGCCCGGACCCATGATGGCCCTGGGCGCGATGTTCGCTCTGGCCGGCATGGCCTACAAGCTGGGCGCGGTGCCCTTCCACTTCTGGATCCCCGACACCTACCAGGCGGCGCCTGGGCCCTTCGTCGCCTTCGTCTCGGTGGCGCCCAAGGCGGCCACGGTGACCGGCCTCCTGCGCGTGCTGGAGGAGGCGGTCTCGCCGCTGCGCGCGAGCTGGTCGCCGCTGCTGGTGGCGGTCTGCGTGGTGACGATGGTGGTGGGCAACCTGCTGGCCGTCCCCCAGAGCAACGTGCGGCGCCTGCTGGCCTACTCCGGCGTGGCCCACATCGGGCTCGTGCTGATGGCGATGAGCGTGGGGAACGCCGAGACCTCGGCCGCGATCCTCTTCTATCTTGCGACCTACGTGGCCTCGAACATGGGGGCCTTCTTCGTGGTCGAGGCGGTGGGGTCGAAGCTCGGGGACGAGATCCCCGCCTGGGCAGGGCTGGCGCGACGCAGCCCGGTCCTGGGCCTGACCCTGCTCCTCGCGCTGCTCTCGCTGGGCGGCATCCCCTTCATGGCCGGCTTCTGGGGCAAGATGATCCTGTTCTGGGCCGCCTGGCGCGGAGGCGCGGAGATCCTGGTCTTCCTGGGCGCCCTGCTGGCCGTGCTCGGGCTCTTCTACTACCTGCGCGTGGCCCGCAGCGTGTACATCGACCCTCCCGCCGACCCGAGCCCGATTCAGGTCGGCGCGCCGACCTGGGTGGCGCTGGCGGTGGCCCTGGCGGGGATGCTGGGCATGGGCCTCTACCCGCGGCCCTTCGTCAACGCGGCCCTGGACGCGGGCGAGGCGCTGGTGCCGACGCAGGTGGTCGAGGCGCGCTGAGCCCCGCTCGGAGCCAGCCTCAGACCGCGTTCTCCTGGACGCCCAGCTCGCTCTTGCGCATGCGCGCCCGGTGTTGCACGTCGCGGATCCCGGGGATCTCCAGCAGCGTGGGCTTGACGAGCTGCTCCATGCTCAACAGGGAGTAGGGGCAGTTGGCGCAGCTGCCCACGAAGCGGATGCGCAGCGTGCCCGTCCCTTCGTCCAGCGAGAGGATCTCCAGCTTGCCGCCGTCGTTCGCCAGGACCGGCGCGATGACCTCGGTGACGACCCGCTCGACGCGATCCGCCAGGCTCAGCGCGCTGAGGTCGTCGGCGTCGAGGACGTCCGAGACGGAGGGTGGGCTCGCGCCGATCAGCAGGTCGATGGCGCGGAGGAGCCCGGCGTCCTCGCTCGCGTCCAGGACCCCCAGGCCCACCAGCGCGGCCGCGAGCGCGGGCGAGACGTGCTTGCGCAGGAGGTGCTGGCGGAACTCCTTGCGCGGCGCCGGCGCGAAAGAGAGCTTCTCTCGATACTCGGCCCAGTCCAGCGGGACGGGACCGAAGAGGCGGTAGTTGTCGTCGCCCCTCCGGACATAGTCGCAGATCAGCTCGCCCAGGCGGTCGAAGAAGCGGCTGTGCTCGCGGCCGCACGCCCCGCGCTTCTTGTTGATGACGACGCCGCGGAGCCGCGTGAGCTCGCGATCGTGGGGGAGCACGCCGGTCACGATGTCCACGCGCGCCGCGCGCCCGCCGCGCTTGTCCACGACGATGAGGGCGTTGGCGCCGATGGCCCGGCTGTGCACCAGCAGCGTGGCGTTCAGATCGGCCGGGGAGATGCCGAGGAAGTGGGCGGGCACGTCGCCCGCGCAGGGGATCGCCACGCCAGACACGAAGGCCAGGTCGGAGCGTCGGACGACGGCGTCGGGGCCGAAGAGCAGCGCGAGGCCACGCTTGACGGCAATATAGAGCTGAATGGCGACAATCTCCTCCTTGAACTCGAGGATGGCGCTCTTGTGGGCGGAGAGCAGGTTGATCTCCAGCTCCACGCCGTCGTCGTCGAGCAGGCGCACGCCGCCGACGATCGCCGAGAGCAGCGCATGCATCGCGGACTGATAGTCCAGCCGGCGCAGCAGCGGCAGCAGGATGGTCATGAGCTGCTCGCGCAGCGCCGGGCTCAAGGTCGCGAGCACGGCGCCGCCGCGCGCCCTGTACTCCGCCGACGTGACGAAGCGCTGGACGAAGGCCGTCATCGCGCCGACGGCCTCAGACGTCTGCCGCTCCGCCAGGCCGATGGGCTGACGCAGGACGCGCGGGTGCAGCCAGTCGACGGCGCCCTCCTCCCGGCGCTGCAGGCGCAGCCAGTCCTCGTCGCTCGGGTAGGTCGCCCGGTAGCGGGCGGCCAGGATCTCCACTGCCTCTTGTAGCGCCCCAGCGTCGGGCCTCTCCCAGAGCGCCGCCTCTAACGGCCTCAACGGCAGGAGCTGAATCGAGGTCCGCTTGATGAAGCTCTGGCTGGTGACCCGATCGGCGTCCTCGTAGTCGGTCAGCCGGTTGATCTCGCCGGGGACGAAGTCGATCCACGCGCCGTCCGGCGGGATCCGGTCGTTCAGCGCGACCGTGGCGAGCACGGCACCATGTCCGCTCGCGAGCCGCACGGCCTGGCCCTCCGCGAGCCCGCGCGTGCGCGCCGCCGCCGGGCTCAGCTCGACGACGTAGTCATCCGCCGGCTGGCCGGTCAGCGGCAGCGTCTTGATGCCGGAGTTGTAGCGGCCCCGCGCCGCGCGGGCGAGCTTGCCGGGCCGGCCCCGTCCGCTGATCAGGTTGAGGGCGCCCGGCGCCAGGGGGCGACCGAGCTGGGCCATCAGCTCGTCGGAGGGGCGCACCAGGCGCGCGCGGTGCAGGTTGCTCGCGCGTTGGCGCGGGAAGACGCTGCCCTCGGTCGCGGCGCCCCGGTAGCGGCCGTCCCCCTGCCACTGCACCCCGAGCCCAGCGCGCTCGCGCAGCATGGCGTGGGAGATGGGCGCGCCGTCTGCGTCCTCCAGGCGGCAGTAGACGTCGAGCGCGCGCGACACCGCGACGACGTGATCGAAGACGACGGAGGCGTCCACCTGCCCCTGCGCGTCCACGTAGCGGGAGAAGACGCGCTCCACGACGTCCGGATCGAGCGCGTTGAGCGAGGCGGTGTCCGGATCGCGCAGGCGGCGGGCGATGGCCAGCGCCAGCCTCGCCAGCACCTGCTCGTCGGACCAGGCCAGCGGCGGCGGCGTGGTCACGGGCTGCTGGAGCTGCAGCGAGCGGTCCCCGCGCTGGATGACGCCGGTGCGCTCCGTGTAGGTGAGCGCGGGCAGGATCACGTCCGCCCACTCCAGCACCCCCGGCGCCAGGAAGGGGTCGATCACCACATTGAAGGCGCGACCCATCCGCCGCATCCAGTGCCCCAGGCGCGGCATGTTGCGGGTCATCTGCGTCCCGACGAAGAGGAAGCAGTAGAGCCGGTCGTCCTCGGCCATCCGCGCGACGGGCGTGCCGAGCGCGGTGGGGATGTTGTCCTCGGGGATGTCCAGGACCTTGCTGAGCTGCTGGCGGTGCTCGGGGTTCTTCGGGTCCAGGTTGAAGACCAGGCGGCGACCGTTGAAGCCCAGCGTCAGCTCGCTGGTCGCGTTGGACTGGCCGGCGATACGCAAGGATCCCGCGCCCGCGCGCCCGACGTTCCCGGTCAACAACAACAGGTTGAGGTTGGTGCTGAACCCGACGGAGCCCGTGCTCTGGTTGATGCCCATGCTGGAGACGAAGGCCACGCGCGGCCGTCCCTCGGGTCCAGGTCGGGCGATGAGCGCGGCGTAGGCGCGGATGGTCTCGGCGAGCGCGACGGGGTCGTCGCCCGTCAGGGCGATGCTGCGGGCGACCTCGACGGGGGAGCAGCGGTCCTCGGCGCAGAGCTGGCGCAGCACAAGCAGGCCCTCCGGCTCGACGGACTCGGCGAGGAAGGCCGTGTTCTCCCAGCCCTCCTCCAGGATGACGCGGGCGACGGCGAGGTTGAACAGCACGTCCCCGCCCTGCTTGAAGCGGATGTGCAAGGTGCGCGGGTCGTCGGTTCGCAGGTCGCTGACCGTGTCGGTCTCTACCGGGTCGATGACGACCTTGCGCGCATGCCGGTTGCGCTTCAGCTTCTCGTAGGCCTGGGGGAAGGTGATGAAGGCGTTCGTGCCGTGCAGCACCGCGACGTCGCAGCGCTCGAGCTCGTCGAACTCCCGCCAGGTGAACGAGGCCTCGTTGCCGAAGTTCAGCTCATGCGCGGCGCCGGCGCTGGCCAGGCAGTGCTCGGAGTTCGCGCCGATGGTGGGCAGCTTGAACACGAGCTTGTACAGGCAGGCCATCCAGATCGACTCGATGGTCTTCTGGCCGTTGCCGTAGATCGCGACGGCCTCGGGCCCCACCCACTCGCGCGCGTGGAGGAAGAGCCAGGCGGCGCGGTCCAGCGCCTCCTCCCAGCTCACCTCCTTCATCTTCCCGTCGTGCCCGCGCATCATCGGCGCACGGACGCGATCGTCGGCGATGCCCCGGCTCTCCAGACGCCTCGCGCGCTCCGCGTCGCCGCCCGTGATCAGCGAGGTGCGCCCCTTCACGCAGAGCCCGAGCGGGCTCAGCGGGACGATGTCCGGCTGGCCGGCGGCGTTGGGCAGCACGGTGTAGGGACAGCCCACGCCGCAGTAGCTGCACACCGAGGCGTTGGCGGTGATCGCCTCGTGCTGGGCACGAAGGTCCGGATCCAGCAAGAGCCCAGGATTGTCGGCGATCTCTCGGACGAGGTCCGAGGGAGCGGAGGCAGGGTGCTGCATGGGTATGTCCGCAGGCGAGGGGGGGCGCCGACGGACAGTTTACACCGAATTCATCACGCGCTGGTGTGTGGCCGTCGGCTTCGCGCCGACCCGCCGCCTCAGCCCCGCTTCGGCCGCAAGAACTGGTAGTGGGCGGTGAACTCCGCCACGA
>CAZKWG010000395.1:0-7438 GCA_964556105.1 uncultured Enterobacterales bacterium
AAGCCCAAGCCCGAGGTCGTCGCGGCGAAGCCCGAGCCGAAGCCCAAGCCCGAGGTCGTCGCGGCGAAGCCCAGGCCCGAGCCGAAGCCCAAGCCCGAGGTCGTCGCGAAGGCCAGCGCCCCGAGCACGAAGACGACGAAGCCGCCTGTTGTCGAGACCCCGGCCTCGAACGTGGGCGATCTGGTCCTGGCCACGCCCCCGATCGAGAGCGCCGCCAGCGGGATCGACTTCGCCGCGTACACGGGCCCCGCCTCGAAGGGCAAGCTGGACCCCTCGGCGATCATGGCGCTGGAGACCGTCGAATCGAGCGATCCCGGCTTCACCCGGGCGCGCTCGCTCCTGCTCATGGACGCCGAGCGCCGCAAGGACGCGGGTAGCGCCCGGCGCTACCTCGACGAGATCATGTCCCTGCCGGAGAACCGCTACAACCCGGTCTTCTTGACCGAGCAGGCCAGGAGCGAGATCCGCTCCGGCAATTACGCCCGCGCGCTCGCCAGCGCCCGCAAGGCCGAGCAGCAGTGGGCTAGATTACCTAGTGACCTGGTCTTCTCGAAGAAGGCGGAGATCTACGAGATCCAGGCCGCCGCCTCGCAGGGCCTCTTCTACGCGTCGGAGACGAACGAGGAGCTGCTGGACGAGGCGATCCGCCTCTGGGAGCGCTACCGGCAGCACGTCTCCACCAAGGGCCGCAAGGACCTGCAGGCGCACGCGGACGCCGAGCTGGCCACGCTGACCGAGCTCCGCGAACGGATGAAGTGAGGGACGAGCATGCGCAACACCACTCTCCTCGTCCTGACGCTGTCTGCCCTCCTCGGAGGGTGCGCGGGCAAACACGCCATCAGCGGGACGGTCATCGACCGAAACGGCCAGCCCGTCCCGCGGGCGATCATCTCGCTCGAGCCAGGCGGCGTCGAGATGATCACCGACCGCGAGGGCAGCTTCACCATCGACTACCTGCGCGATCCCGAGGGCCGGCGCATCCCGCTGGCCCGGCGCACGGACTACACGCTCGAGGTCCTCAAGCCCGGCTTCCACACCGCGGCCCAGCCGATCGCCTTCCGGCGCGGCGTGGTCTCGCTGGACGCGATCACGCTGCTGGAGGACACCATCGAGGTCGGGCCCAGCGAGGGCGACCTGGACCCCGGGCGCTACCGCGACCGGGCGCACTCGGACGGGAGCAACTACGAGGGTGAGTAGAGCCCTTCCGCTACTGGTGCTGCTTGTAGCTGGCGCGGTCCCCGCCTGTGGAGACCCGCCCGCGCCGGCGCCCGTGGCGGCGGTGGTCGTCCCCGAGGACGGCTGGATGTCCACCATCGTCGCGCGTCCGGAGGACTTCACCGAGCTCCTGGCGCGCACGAACCACGAGGGCTGGGTGGCCTACCACCGCGGCGAGTACGCGCTGGCGGCGGAGGCCTTCGGTCCTGGCCTGGCGGGCGCGCGGGCCTGGGAGGCCGAGGCAGCGCTGCACCAGGACCTCGCCCTGCTCGCGGGGACCACCTGGGAGCGGACCTTCACCACCTGGGGCGAGCGCAGCGTCATCCCCGAGGACAGCGCCATCCCCCTGGTCGCGGCGCTCTCGGCCTGGGATCAGGGAGACGCCGAGCGCGCACGCGCCTGGCTGAGCCGCCCCATGAGCAACCCGGAGCACGTCGCGGCGGCGCGCGCCCTCGCGAGCGGGCTGGTCGAGCTGCCCGGAGACGGCCCCCTGGCGACGCGGCTACGGGAGCACCTGCGGTACCGGAACACGGACACGATCAGCAGGTTGACCGCTCCCTTCGACGCGCTGCTGCTCAGCGAGCCCGCCGAGAGCGGCTCCCGCGCGCTCTATGACCCGCTCGTCTTCGGGACCCTCGCGCGCGCCGCTCGGACGGCCTCGCGCACGAGCCTCGCGGGTCAGACGCTGGCCGACGCGCTCCGCTCCGCCGAGCCCCCGCTGGCCGCCCTGCTCTTCTCCCCCTGGTGGAGCGCGGCCGATCTGCAGGCGGATCTCGCCCACGATGGGGCCCCGTTCGGCGCCCACGCTCCGAGCTGGCTCCCGGACACCCGGGCTCCGGACGCGCCAGACGACGCCGACGCCGCCCGCGCCCGCGTCAGCGCCTTGGACGCCGCCCTCGACGCGTGGAGCGCCGGACTCCAGGAGAAAGCCAGCCCCGAGGGTCAGGAGCTGCTGATCGGCCTGAGCCTGGTCGCCGTCTACCGCAGCCAGCTCCTGCTCGGCTGGGCGCGCGCTGCGCTCGCGGCGGACCGTCCTCGCGAGGCGCTGGTCCTCGCCCAGCTCGCCCAGGATCTGCGCAGCCCGCGCCAGATCGGGCCCACCAACCCGCCCGCGCTCTACGCGGTCATGGCGCATGCCGAGCTCCGGCTCGGGCGCACGCGCCAGGCCCTCGACGCGCTCACCCCCCTCGTCGCGGCCCTGCCGCTGGCGAAGGGGCTCTCGGAGACCCTCGGCGACCTCGCGGTGCTCGAGGGGATGGGTCGCCTCGGCGACTCGAAGGAGAACTGAAGGTGCCCACGCTGAACCTGAGACGGCCCGCTGCGCTCCTCGGCCTGATCCTGCTCGCCGCCCTCGGCGCGGGCGCGGGGCCCTTCCGCTACGCGGAGGACCAGGCCCCCGCCATCGTCAACCCGCTGTTTACCACCTCGATGAGCGAGGCGCGCATCAACGAGCTGCTCTTCGAGAGCCTGTACACGGACGACAAGGAGCTGAAGACCGTCCCGCAGCTCGCGAAGTCGGCGGAGATCGGGCTGGACCGCACGAGCATGCGCATCCTCCTGCGCGACGACGTGCGCTGGCACGACGGCCGCAAGTTCACCGCCAACGACGTGGTCTTCACGGTCAAGGCGCTCCAGGACAAGGGCACGCTGTCGACCGAGGCCGGCCGCGTGGCCTGGATCAAGGACGCCGTCGCCGAGAGCGACAACACCGTGCGGCTGGTCTTCCACCGCCCCGAGGCCGCGCCGGAAGAGAAGCTCTACTTCAAGATCCTGCCCGAGCACATCTTCGCCGGCACGGCGATCAAGCGCACCGACCCCTTCCGCACCCGCCCCGTCGGCACCGGCCCCTACCGCCTCGTGCGCTACAACGACGACAACAGCATCACCATGGAGCGCGACGACGGCCGCGCCGGTCCGGGCGGCCTGCCCGAGATCATCATGCGCGAGGTCTCGGACAAAAACTACCAGGCGAAGCTCCTGCTCTACGAGAGCATGGAGGCCCTGGTGCGCGTCCTCCCCCGAGATCTGGCGATGCTCCAGGGCAACCGCAAGGTCGTGCTCTACCCCTACCAGACCAACTCCTGGTGGTACCTCGGCTTCAACCTGAAGCGGGCGCCCTACGACGATCCGGAGCTCCGCGCCGCCATCGCCGCGCTCATCGACCCGGAGTCCCTGCTCGCCCCGGTCGGCACGGGCGAGCTGGTCACCGGCCCCTTCGTGCGCTCGAGCCCCTTCTACAACCACGATGTCCCCGCCTACAAGGCCGACACGGCCGCCGCGACCGCCCTGCTCGAGAGCGAGGGCTTCGTGCGCCAGGGCGGCGTCTGGACCCGCGACGGCAAGCCGCTCACCCTGCGCATCACCGCCCACAAGGCGCTGGAGACCGCGCAGGAGGTGGGGATCAACCTGCAGAGCCAGCTTCAGAGCGCCGGCATCAAGGCGGAGATCACCTTCCTGGACGACGCCTCCTGGAAGGCGCAGGTCTGGCGCGACCGCAACTTCGACCTCATCCTCTCCCAGTGGAGCTTCGACCGGAACGAGGACGTGCGCGAGCAGCTGCACTCCCAGGGCAGCCGCAACTTCGTCGGCTACGCCAGCCCCGAGGTGGACGCCCTGCTCGACCGCGCCCGCGCCAGCACCGACCCTCAGGAGAAGAAGACGGCGCTGCGCGAGGTCCACAAGCGGGCCCACGACGACCTGCCGATGATGTTCCTCTGGTCCCTGGACAGCTACAGCGCGATGAACGCCCGCATCAAGGGCGTGACGGTCCATCCCTTCTACTTCTTCACCTGGGTCCGGGACTGGCAGGGGTCGTGAGGGCGCTGCTGGCGGGCGCGTTCACCTTCCTCGGGACGGTGATCGCCGCCAGCGCGCTGTTGCAGATCCTGCTCATCCTTGCTCCTGGCGACCCCATCGATCTGCTGCCCAACGGCGAGGAGCTTCGCCCGCTGCTGGAGCAGGAGTGGCGCCTGGACCGCCCGCCTGTGGAGCGCGTGCTGGGCGCGGTCTGGGACGCGGCGCGCGGGGACCTGGGGGTGAGCCTGAGCGTGCGGCCGGGGACGCCCGTCCTCGAGCTGGCCCTTCGGAGCGGGCAGCAGTCGCTGTCCAGGCTGGTGCTCGCGCTGGCGGTCTCGCTCGGGCTGGGCGTGCTGCTCGCCGCCTGGGGGCCGGCGCGACGGCTGGGGCCGCTGAGTCGGGCGCTGGGGGCGCTGCCCGTCTTCCTCTTCGCCTGGGGGGCCGTGACCCTGCTCAACGCGGCGGCCTGGGAGGCGATGGAGGCGGGGTGGATCGCCCGTCCAAGCTGGTTCGCCCTGCCTGATCAGGCCTCTCTCCTGCGGGAGACGGTGGCGGTGCTGGCGCTGGGCATCGGCTCCGGGGCGCTCGCCGAGGTGCAGGGCGCCGCCGATGATGAATTACGCCGTATTGACGCCGATGGCTACGTGGACGCCGCGCGCGCGCTGGGCCTGCGCGCCTGGCCGCACATCCTGTTGAACCTGGCGCCCCCGCTGCTCAGCGTCGCCGCGAGCCGCGTCACCTTCCTGGTGGGCGGGCTCCTGGTGGTGGAGAAGGTGCTGCTCACGGGTGGAGCGGGATCCCTGCTCTGGGACGCGGCGTTGGGGCGCGATTATCCGCTCGCCCTGGGCCTCGGGCTGCTGGCGGCGACGACGGTGGCCGGGGCCCGCTTCCTGGCCGAGGCGCTGCGCCTGCTGATCGATCCGCGCCTGCGCGAGGGTCGCGCTTGAGCCGCGCGCGCGCCCTCGGGCTGGGCCTGCTCGCCCTCTGCGCCGCCGCATGGCTGCTCGGACGATGGAGCGGCTACGACCCCGTCGCCGACGTGAACCCCGGCGCCGCCAGCCTGGGCCCCGGCTGGGATCACCCGCTGGGGACCGACCACCTCGGGCGGGACGTGCTGGCGCGCCTCGCGCTGGCCACCGACGCCTTCGTCGTCCCCGGCCTCGTGGCCTGCCTGGCCTCGCTGCTGCTCGGCCTCCCCGCGGGGGCGCTCTCGGGAGCGCTGGGCGGTGTCCCGGCCTCCCTCGCCCGCTTCGGGCTGGGCGTCATCGCCAGCCTGCCCGCCTTCGTCTGGGTGCTGCTGGCCGCCACCATCCTGGGACCGGATCCGCTGGTGCTGGCCTGCAGCGTCGGCCTCGCCTACGCGCCGGCCCTGGCCGAAGAGGTCCACGCCCGCATCGAGGGCCTGCGCCGCGCGGAATTCGTGCTCGCCCTGCGCGCGCACGGCCTCAGCGAGCCGCGCATCCTGCTCTACCACCTGCTCTGGCTCAACGCCCGGCCCCTGGTGCTGCGCCACCTGCTGCAGGTCTTCGCGTTCTCGTTGGCCGTCGAGACCTCGCTCTCCTATATCGGCAGCTTCGGGGTGGCCGAGCCGCGCCCATCCTGGGGCAACATGCTGGCCTTCTCCTTCGGTCAGCAGGAGAACCCGCTGGCCGCCCTGGCGCCCGCGCTCGCCCTCTGGGCCACCAGCCTGGGCCTGCACCTGCTGGCCGGGACGGTCGTGGAGCCCGCCCGTGGGCGCTGACGCTCTCCTGGTCGATGGGCTGACCGTGCAGGCCGGCGCGCAGACCCTGCTGAGCGCGGTGAGCTTCACCCTGGAGGTGGGCCAGCTCACCCTGCTGGTGGGCGCCAGCGGCTCGGGCAAGTCCCTGCTCTGTCGCGCGCTGGTCGGCCTCACGCGCGCGCGGCCCGGTCTGGTCGCGGGCAGGGTGACCCTCCGATTGGACGGACAGGAGCGCCCGGTATTCGAGCCCGGCAGCCCCCGCTTCTCCGAGCACCGCGGGCAGAGCCTGATCTGGCTGCCCCAGCACGGGCTCGGCGCGCTGGATCCCCTGATGCGCGTGCGCCGCCAGCTGGCCGAGGCCGCCCCCGGTCGCGATGAGGCCGCCCTGCTCCAGGCCCTGACCGACGCCGGCTTCGAGCGCCCCGACACGCTGCTGGACCGCTACCCCCACCAGCTCTCCGGCGGCATGGCCCAGCGGGTCGCCCTCGCCCGCGCCCTGCTCCGCGAGGCGCGCTTCCTCCTGGTCGATGAGCCGACCACCGGCCTGGACCCCACCGCCGCCGCCGCCGTGCTGGACACGCTGGCCCGCCTGCGCGACCGAGGTGTAGGCGTGCTGCTGATCAGCCACGATCTGCGCCTGGCGCCGCGCGTCGCCGACCGCGTCCTCTTCCTGCACGCCGGGTCCCTGGTCGAGTCCCTGGACCGCGCCGCCCTCGCCGAGGCCCGCTCTCCGGAGGCGCGGGCGCTGCTGGAGGCCACCCGCCGCGTCTCGGGAGGGGCGCTGTGAGCGCGGCGCTGGAGATCCACGATCTGGTCGTGCGCTACGGCCGCCCCTGGTTCGGGCCGCGGCCCGCTCCTGCCGTGGACGGGGTGAGCCTGCGCCTGGAGGCGGGCGAGGTGCTCGCGCTGGTGGGAGAGAGCGGCTCCGGAAAGACCAGCCTGGCCCGCGCCTCTCTGGCCCTGCTCCCCGTGGAGCGGGGGACGGTCACCGTGCTCGGCGAGGACTGGTCCGCCCTGTCCCCCAGCGCGCGCCGGGCGCGACGCGGACAGGCCCAGCTCCTCCTGCAGAACGCCGACGCCAGCCTGAACCCCGCCTTGCGCGTCGGCGAGATCCTGGCCGAGTCCGCCCGGGTTCACCGCCCCGGCGACGATCGGGCGCGCCTGGTCGACGACGCCCTGGCCCAGGTCGGGTTGGCGGGTCGCGCGGGCGCCTGGCCGCACGAGCTCTCTGGCGGCGAGAAGCGGCGGGTGAGCATCGCCCAGGCCCTCCTCCCCGACCCCGCGCTGCTGATCGCCGACGAGCCGACCACCGGCCTCGACGCCTCGTTGAAGGCGGATCTCCTCGATCTCCTCCTCGCGCGGCGCGCGCGCGGCGGGGCCCTCCTGCTCATCACCCACGATCTGCCCGCCGCCCTCTACGGCGGCCAGCGCCGCCGCCCACTCCAGGCCAAACAGGGACGCGTCCGCCGCCTCGTAAAGCTGCGCGACCATCCGCCCCTGCGCACCCAAGGGCCCACACGTCACGCTCCAAGGGGTCATCGTGAGCGTGAACAGGTGCGCCGCTCCGCCCACGACGCTCGGGAGCCAGGCGAGCGCGAGGGACCAGAGCGCCGCCACGCCGGGGCGCTGCGCGCTCCACACGAGCAGGCCGGTGGTCGTCAGCGCCGCCCCGAGGCCCGCCACGCCCGCGACGCTCAGCGCGTGCTC
>CAZKWG010000396.1:0-7417 GCA_964556105.1 uncultured Enterobacterales bacterium
GGGCGATCTTGTCGACCTCGTCGATGTAGACGATGCCCTTGACCGTCCGCTCCAGGTTGTTCCCGGAGGACTGGTAGAGGTTCAGGATGATGTTCTCGACGTCCTCGCCGACGTAGCCCGCCTCGGTGAGCGTGGTGGCGTCGGCGATGACGAAGGGCACGTCGAGGAAGCGCGCCAGCGTCTGCGCCAGGAGGGTCTTGCCCGTGCCCGTCGGCCCGATGAGCAGGATGTTGCTCTTCTGGATCTCGACATCGCCCTGAACGTTAGCGCCCTTCTGGTTCGCCTCGAGCCGCTTGTAGTGGTTGTAGACCGCGACCGAGATCTTGCGCTTCGCCTGGTCCTGACCCACGACGTACTGGTCGAGGAAGCTCTTGATCTTCGCGGGGGAAGGGATCTTCTGATGCCCCCAGGAGATCGGCTTTGGCTGCGAATTCTCACGAATGATATCCAGGCAGAGCCGGATACACTCGGAGCAGATGTAGACGTTCGGGCCCGCGATGATCTTGTCCACTTCGCGCTGAGGCTTGTGGCAGAAGGAGCAGGCGAGACCTGGCGGGTTGGAGTACTTCGGCATCGGCTCCTCTGGCGCGGCACCAGGGTCTTGCATGAGCAGGATAGTCAGGGCTCGGACCCCCCGTCAACCGAGCGCGTCGATCGGAGGGGGTCGCATCCCGAGTTCAATAAGAGGTATCATCCCAGACGTCGTCCTCCAACCGCTTCCCTCCACCCCCTCCAAAGCGCCCCGGGTCATGTCATCCATCCCCTACGTCGCTGACTACTATGAGACCCTCGGCGTGGAGCGCGAAGCGTCCACGGAGGAGATCAAGAAGGCCTTCCGCAAGCTCGCGCGGGAGAGCCACCCGGACGTCGCGAAGGACGACCCGGACGCCGCCAACCGCTTCAACAAGCTGAGGCAGGCCTACGAGACGCTGGTCGATCCGGTCAAACGCCAACGATACGACCGCAGCTTCAGCCGCAGGCCGTCGGGCGAGGGGGGCACCTGGCGCCCTCCGGGCGGCATGAATTTCGGCGGCGTGAAGGTCAACGCCGGGGGCGGCCAGCAGGACCGCTTCCGCGGGCGCGGGAACAACCTGGACCTCGAGGACATCTTCGGCGATTTCGGCGGGATGAGCGACTTCGGCTTCGGCGCCGCGCCTCCCCCCAAGGGCAGCCCAGGCGGGCCGACCCCCCGCACCCCCGGCGAGCCCGTGGCCGGCCGCGACATCGTCCTGCAGGTGGACGTGCCCGCGCGCACCGCCGAGCTGGGCGGCACGATCACGCTGCACTACCCGCGCCTGCGCCGCGGGGACGACGGGATCAGCGTCTACCGCTACAACGAGCTCTTCGATCTCGGCATCGGCCCCGGCACCCGCCACGGCGAGACCCTGCGCGTCGAGAAGATGGGCGACGCCGGCGCGAACGGCGGCCCCTACGGCGACCTGGTCTGCGACGTGCGCGTGGTCGGCGGCGAGAGCCGCGCCCACCGAAAGCCCGAGCCCGAGCCGCGCCGCACCCCGCGGGAGGAGCCCCGCGCCCAGCCCCCCCGAGAGGAGCGCCGCGAGCCCGAGACGCCCCGCAGCAGCGGCGCCAGCGCCAGCGCCAGCGGCGCCGAGGAGGTCCGCCAGGTCGACATCTCCGTCTCCGAGGCCCTGCTCGGCGGCCGGGTAGAGGTCGAGACCGCCAGCGGGCGCGTGCGGGTCACCGTCCCGCCCTGCACCTCGTCCGGAGCGCGCCTGCGCCTGCGAGGCAAAGGCGCCGAGGGCCGCGATCTCTATGTCGAGCTGCGCATCGTCGTGCCGCGCAGCCTGGACGAGGAGAGCCGCCGGCTCATCGAGCGCTTCGCCAACCTGAACCCCGACACCCCGCGCGATGGATGAGGTCCGTATGACCGCTGAAAGCACCCCTTCCCCGAGCAGCCTGCGGGAGAAGATCAAGCAGCGCTGGCCCGAGCTGGACGACGCCGCGCTGGACGCCGCCGCGGGCGACATGGACCGCGTGGCGGAGCTCATCAGCGCCGCCTCCGAGCACTCGCGCGCCGTCATCCGCCGCCAGCTCGACGAGCTCGCCGGCGGAGCGAAGAGCGCCACGACGACCACCGACGAGAGCGCGGCCCGCCTCGCCGCGGCCCTGGAGCGCCTCGAGGCCCGCGCCGACGAGCTCTCCGACCGCCTGAAGAAGGAGGTCGTCCCGGCCGCCCAGGAGAAGGTGAAGGAGAACCTGCTGGTCAGCCTCCTCATCGCGCTGGGTCTGGGCTTCCTGCTCGGGCTCCTGGTGGGGAGCGGTGTGGGCCGTGGTCGATAGCCTCCTCTCCAGCTTCTTCGCGCCGCTTCGCCGGATGGCCAGCATCCTGCTGGCCCTGCTGCAGGCGCACATCATCCTCGCCCGCTCGGAGGCGCGCCGCGACAGCGCCCGGCTGATGCTGGGCGCGGGCCTGCTCCTGGTCGCGGTGCTCTGCTTCAGCCAGGTCTGGCTGCTGCTGCACGTCCTGGCGATCTTCGCGCTGCGCGAGGTGCCACTCTCCTGGCCCGCCGCGATCGGGGTCGTGACGGGGGCCGACGCGCTGCTCGGGCTCGTGATGGCGCTCCTCGCCCGCGGACGGCTCAACCAGCCGGTGATGGTCGAGACGCGCGAGCTGGTGCGCAAGACCATCGAGACGGCGGCAGGCTAGCCCGTCTAGCCTCTACAGCGTCTTCTTGACCGGCTCCGGCTCGACCGCGCCGCCGGCCTTCTTCGCCGCCGCCTCGGCCTTGAGGCGCTCGAGCTCCGCCCGCGCCTTCGCCACGGGGTCCTCGCGCACAGGGGCGTCCGGCGCCTTCGGCACCTCGACCGAGCCGTACTTCGCCCGCAGGCGGTCGAGCGGGTCGGGGATCTTCTCGGTCTCGAGCCGGGCCTCAGCGCCGCCCACCCGGCCGAAGATCGCGACCTCCAGGGCGTCGAGCAGGCCCGTCCCGGCGCGCTCGACGCCCTCTCGCGCGGCGGCGGCGGCGGCGCTCACGGCGGCCTCCGCGGCGGCTCGCTGCGCGCGCGCCTCGAGATCGTCGAGCGTGCTCTTCTTGTCCTCGGGGTCGGCCATCGCTGCACCTCGGGAGAATTCTAACCGGGCCCCGCGCCGCCGGCGCTGGCGTGGTTATCTCCCTCAGAACACCGCGAGCGCCCCCCTGTCCTCCGACGCCCCAGACTCTCCAGAATTCCAAGAGATCGGCCCAGCACCTCTGACCCCGGGGCAGCGGCGCTTCGCCATCGTCGGCATCACCTTCCTCAGCGCGCTGAGCCTGGTGGGCACCGCCCTCGCGCCATACCTGGCCGTGCACCACCCGCTGCTGCTGGTGACGCTGAGCGCGGACATCTCGCGCATCGTCCTGGTGGCTGGCCGGGTGGACCCGGTGGCGCTCATCGTCATCGGCTCCCTGCGGCGGATGTTCGGCATGGTCAGCACCTACGGCTTCGGCGCGCTGTGGGGCTTCGCCGTCGTGCGCTGGGCGGGCCGGCGCTCCCCGCGGCTGGCGGCGCTCATCGACCTCATCGAGCGCACCTTCTCCCGCGTCGGGCTGCCGCTCTTGCTGGTGATCCCCTCCTACACCCTCTGCGTGCTGGCGGGCGCGGCGCGGCTCTCCTTCCGCGGATTCCTGCTGGTCGTCTTCTTCGGGCAGATCGCCGTCACCTGGCTCACGGTCGTGTTCGGCGAGTCGATCTCCACCTGGACCCAGGTGATCATCGACTTCTTCGCCGCCCACCTCTGGGAGAGCACCCTGGTCTGCGTCGTGCTGGTGGCGCTGCAGCAGCTGCTGACCCGCAAGCGCCGCACCGACGAGCTGGCGGAGCCGCCCTCGCCCTGAGGCCGAGACGGCGCGCTCAGCGGGCGGCCACCCCAGAGAGGGCCAGCCTGGGCCAGCCCTCGGTGACGAAGCGGACGAAGGCGCGAACCGCCGGAGGGACCAGCTCCCGCTCGGGGTAGACCAGGGCGATCTGTGTGCTCGTGCCGACCTTCCCGGCGAGCACCTCCACGAGCTCCCCGCGGTCGAGGTGCCCCTGGAGGTACTGCTCCGGCAGCAGGGCGATGCCCAGACCGGCCAGGGCGGCGTCCCGCTGGAGCGCCAGGTCGTTGGTGGTGAACACCCCGCGGACCCGCACCTGCCCGCCGTCGAGGAGGGGCCAGTGGGTCGCAGGGTGCTCGCCGCGGGCGAAGCCCACCACGGTCGCGTGTAGCTCGAGCTCATCGGGCGTGGACGGGGTCCCGGCCCGCGCCAGGTAAGCGGGCGAGGCGACGGCGATCATCCGCGCCCGCGCGAGCACGCGGGCCACCAGCCCCGGGTCCAGGAGCGCCCCAGCCCGCAGCGCCACGTCGAAGCGCCCAGCGATCAGGTCGGTGTGCACGCTGGACGCGCTGACCTCCATGCGCACCGCAGGATAGGCGCGGGCGAAGTCCAGGAGCATCCGGCGTAACCCCCCGTTGTCCATGGGCGGGACCGCGACCCTCAGCAGCCCGCGCACGACCCCGTCGGCCCGCACCGCCTGCTCGGCCTCCTCCACCGCCGCCAGCACCTCCCGCGCCCGCCGGTACAGGTCCTCTCCCGCGTCCGTGAGCGCCAGCTTGCGGGTGGTGCGCCGCAGCAGCCTCACCCCGAGGCGCTCCTCCAGGCGAGCCAGCCGCCGTCCAGCCGTGACCCGCGGCAGGCCCAGCTCGGTCGCGGCGCGGGTGAGAGAGCCGGCCTCGACCACGGTGACGAAGACCTGCAGCTCTGCGGTCTCCAGGGGCGCGCGGATTAGGATCATCTCTGGTCAGCTCCCGGTCATTATTTCAACCTTATCGCGATCCGCGCATGAGCTATGCTGAGAGCATCAAGGAGAACCCCCCAATGTCCTCGAAGAAGTACGTGTACTACGCCACGACCGCCCTCATCGTCCTCCCCATGCTCGGAGGCGGCATCATGGATCTGATGGGCGGCGCCGAGGTGGAGAAGATGATGGACCACCTGGGCTTCCCCCACTGGTTCGCCACCTGGCTGGGCGTCTGGAAGCTGGCCAGCGTCGTCGCGCTGCTGGTGCCGAAGTTCCCGCGCCTCAAGGAGTGGGCTTACGCGGGCATCGCCATCGACCTGCTCTCCGCCTCCGTCGCCCACATCGCGGTGGGCGACCCCGCGCCCAACGCCATCACGCCGCTGGTGATCTTCGGCATCGCGATGGCCTCCTGGGCGACGCGGCCGGACAGCCGAAAGCTCCCCACGGCCTGAGCCCGCTCCCCCACCGCGAGGATGGAGGGGCGGGCGGCGCCGTCGATCAGCGCGCGACGATCAGCCCTTGACGGTGCCGATGCAGTTCGACGTGAGCACGACGCCGATGTAGGGGCGGGTCCCCGCCTGGATGCCCGTGCGCACCGTGCGGACGGTGGCGCGGGAGATGGCGAGCGCGCTGGGCGTGGCGCCGGCGGTCTGGACCTTGGAGGAGACGAGCGAGTCGATGTTCATGGGAGCACCCCTGTGTCCGATGGGACCGTGCGGAGATCAAGACTTGGGTTGTGACGCATGCGTCACATGCCTCTCTATGGGGTGAGCCCGGGGACGACAAGCAGAAATCGACGAGACGGCGCGCGCGTCTCAACGACCCGCGGCCGCCCCGCCGCAGAGCTCCTCCCGCAGGGCGCGGAGCAGCGGCGGGTCGTCCCCGGAGGGGCCGGCGAGCAGCGGCCCGAGCCGGGTCCAGGTCTGCGCCTCCCCCAGCGCCTCCGGCAGCAAGGCGAGCGCCTCCTCCAGGAGCGCGGCCTCCTGCTCCAGGGTGAGCAGGCCCAGCAGCGCGGCGAGGTGGTCCGCCGCGGAGGGCGGGGGATCGCCGGTCTCGGCGATCTCCCTGGCCTGTCGGAAGGCGCGCGCCGCCTGCTCCCGCTGCCCGAGGGCCAGCGAGGACGCGCCCGCCGAGACGGCTACCCGCAGCAGCACGTCGCGATCTCCCGTCGCCACCGCCCGCGCGATGGCCAGGTTCATGCGCTCCTCGGCCAGCGCGCCGTCTCCTCCGCGCGCCGCGACCAGCGCCTGGCCCGCCAGCAGCTCCGCCGTGACCGCCTGCGCCTCGAGCTCCCCCTGCGCCTCGAGCTCCCCCTGCGCCTCGAGCTCCTCCAGCGCCTCGTCCAGCAGCAGCAGCGCGCGGTCTGCGGCGCCGGCCATGCTCGCCGCCAACGCGGCGTTCACCCGCGCCTCCCGCCGGTCCAGCGGGTCGCCGCCGCGCAGGCGCAGCGCCAGCGCGACCTCGTAGTCCGCCCAGG
Source organism: uncultured Enterobacterales bacterium (assembly GCA_964556105.1). Taxonomy (GTDB): domain Bacteria; phylum Myxococcota_A; class UBA796; order UBA796; family CAZKWG01; genus CAZKWG01. Next base: position 6,257 of record CAZKWG010000396.1, read on the forward strand.
CCAGGGCGCCCTGGCCCAGGCGGTAGCGCAGATCGGCGCGCTCCACCCGATAGAGGTCCTCCAAGGCTGGGTTCTGCGCGACCTGCGCCGCCTCGAGCCCCAGGCTGGCCACCCGCTCGGCCTCGCGCAGGCGCCCCTGAGCGCGGAGGATCTCCACCCTCCGCCGCGCCGAGAAGACAGGCGGGACGCCCGCTTCCGCCTCCAGCGCCGCCAGCCTGTCCTGCCAGCGCAGCGCCCCCTCCAGCGCGCCGGCCTGCCAGTGAAGCTCAGCCAGGTTGTCGGCCAGCACGACCCCGGTCCAGGGCAGCTCGACCGTGGGCACCTCAGGACCTCCCGCGCGCGCGGCGGCCTGAACCGCCAGCTCCATCGCCGCGATCGCCTCATCCATCCGCCCCTGGCGCGCCAGCACGTAGGCCAGGCCGTTGCGCCCCCAGGCCAGCAGCCAGGCCGCGAGACCGGGCGAGATCCCTGGGCTCTCCGCCAACGCGACGGCCTCCCGTCCCCACGCCTCGCCCTCCTCCAGCGCGCCCTTTCGGCGCCCGCGGTTGATGCACAGACGATAGGCGAGGTGGCTGCGCCCCGCCGGATCGGGCTCGTCCCGCCAGGCGACCAGCAGGTGGTGGTCCAGCCAGTCGGCCAGGCCCAGGTTCCCCTCGCCGCCGACCTGCCGGTTGTACGCCGAGAGCGCCGCGCGTCGGTGCAGTCGGGAGCGCTCGCGTTGGCTGAGCTCGGCCAACCCGAGCTCGGGGGCGCGCTCCAGCAGGCCCAGGCTGAGCCGCAGCGCGGCGTGGAAGTCCCAGCTCGCGAAGGCCTGGCGCCCAGCCTCCAACACCAGCGCGATCTCCGCGCTGTCGAGCGGCGCTTCGCGGGCCAGGAGCGCCTGACCCCGCCGCTCGAGCTGATCGTCGAGAGGATCCCAACCGCCCTCGTCCCAAGTTGGAGCGTCGGCGTCAGTCCCACCTGGCACCAGGGTCTCCAACACGACGTCGTCGCGCAACATGAGCAGCGCCACGAGGCTGGCGAGCTGGTCGGGCTCCCGCCGCCAGAGGGGGTGCTCCACCGGCTCCCGATCAGGGACACCCAGCGACAGGGTGAGGGCGGCGTCCGCTCCTGGCGCGGCGAGGCTGATCAACAGGTCCAGCGAGTCCAGATCCAGCGCGC
>CAZKWG010000397.1:0-6339 GCA_964556105.1 uncultured Enterobacterales bacterium
GCGTCATCGACGGCGACTACAAGTACATCTTGCACACGGTCAGCGGCCAGGAGGAGCTCTACGACCTGATCCGCGACCCGACCGAGCAGAACAACCTGGCGCGCGTGCGACAGGACGACCTGCCGCGGCTGCGCGCCCGGCTCGCCGAGGCCACCGGATGGCCGGTGGGCCTGGGCTGGCGCTTCGACATCACCGGGATCTCGCGCCCCTTCGAGGTGCGCTTCGAGGAGCCCGTGCTCGAGGCGGGCGTGATCGACCCCGAGGCCTCGCGCGAGCGCCGGGCCAACCTGGAGTGGGGAGAGCGCCCGCTGGCCCTGCCGGAGGACGTGGCGACGGTGACCGTGTCCGAGGACGGGCTCGTGGTCCGGGTGACGCCGGGGGCCGACCCGGACGGCACGCTCTATGTGCTGGGGCCGGACGTGGACGCCCGCGGCGTCATCGTGGACGGCGAGGAGCAGATCCCGCTCCAGCCGGCGCTTCGCGTGGTGGGCGGCGGGCGCGTGCGCTTCCGCTCCGGGGCGATCATCGTGCCGAAGGAGAGCGAGGCGGACTACCTGCACCTGGACTTCGGCAGCTCGGACGACGACGCCTCTATCGAGGCGCTGCGCGAGCTCGGATACATGGAGTAGCGAGCGCGAGCAGGGCGAGGAGCAGCGCGCTCCAGGCGGGCCGGTCCTCGGTCCCGCAGCCGCAGCCGGCCTTGCCGTCCGCGAGCGGCCGCGCGCCGGTCTCGGTCGCGCCGGTCTCCTGGCCGGTCTCGGCGGGCGCGGCGCTCTCCCCTCCCCCGCCGGTCTCCCCTCCCCCGCCAGTCTCGCCCGTGTCCATCGCCTGCCCGTCCACGCCGTCGCAGTCCTGGTCCCGCGCGTCTCCGCGGGCGTCCTCGGCGCCTGGATAGGTGGCGGCGTCGCGGTCATTGCAGTCCTCGCCGCCCACCTCCTCGGCGTCGTAGCCGTCGCGATCCACGTCCGTGAGATCCGAGCCGTCGCAGTTCTGATCGACGCCGTCGTAGGGGTCCTCGTCCGCGCCCAGGTGCGCGCGCGCGTCCGTGTCGTCGCAGTCCGTGCCGCCCGCCTCCGCGCCCTCGTAGCCGTCGCGGTCCACGTCCGTCAGATCGGCGCCGTCACAGTCCTGATCGAGCCCGTCGTAGGGCACCTCGTCGGCGTGCGGGTAGGTGGCCGGATCGGCGTCATCGCAGTCGTCGCCGCCCGCGGCCTCGCTGTTGTAGCCGTCGCCGTCCTCGTCGGGGTCCTCGCCCGAGCAGTCCTGGTCCACGCCGTCGCCGTCCGGGTCCTCGGCGCCTGGGTAGATGCTGCCGTCTTCGTCGTCGCAGTCGTCGCCCCCGACCCCGATGGCCTCGTAGCCGTCCCCGTCCACGTCCACGAGATCGGCCCCCGTGCAGTCCTGATCGAGGCCGTCGTAGGCGATCTCCGTCGCCGCCGGGCTGACCCCGGGATCGGCGTCGTCACAGTCGGCGTCATCCGCCAGGAAGCCGTCGGGCGCCGCGCAGCCCAGCGTGCTGTCCAGCGGGTCGCCGTAGCCATCCCCGTCGTCGTCCGCGTACCAGAGCGCCTCGTCCGTGGCGCCAGACTCGTCGGCGTCCCCGTCGCAGTCGTTGTCCGCGCCGTCGCAGCGCTCGTCCAGGCCCGGGGCCGCGCCCGCGTCCAGGTCGTCGCAGTCGCCCGAGCAGGTGTCGGCCCCGTCCGCGTCCGCGTCCTCGCAATCTCCCGCGCAGACGCTGAGGCCGTCGCCGTCATTGTCCGGGCAGGGGCCGCCCGAGTCGCCGGTGTCACCCAGGGCGGTGAGCACGAGCAGCGCGAGCAGGACGAGCATCGAGGCCTCCTCGCGAGACGGTACACGATAGCGGCCCGACCGTGGGTAAGTCTTGACATCGGTGGCTCCACAGGCACAGTGTGCGAAAGCCTAGGAGACCACGAAGATGACGCTGTCCCGAATCCTCCCGCTCGCCGCGCTGCTGGCCGCCCCCACCGTCGCCCTCGCGGAGTCGACCGAGGTCCTCTGGTACAACGGCAACAATGGCTACACGAGCAGCGACCCGGACACCCTCCAGTCCACCATCGAGGGCCTCGGCGGCACGTTCACCTCCACGGACACCTTCCCCGACAGCCTCACCAGCTACCGGATCGTCTTCCTGGTCTCCCCCGCGCGCCTGTTCAGCCCGACGCACCTCGCGTTGCTCCAGGAGTACGTGGCCAGCGACGGCATGCTCGTGCTGTTGGGCAACGAGGGCGGCGAGGCCGGCAGCCTCGGCGTGCTGATGAGCCTCACCGACGATCTGGGGCTGAGCTCGACCTTTGTGGCGGAGGAGCACGACGACGCCTGCAGCACCCGCGCGCCCGACGGCAACACGGCCACCAAGGACGACGACACGACGCTGACGGAGTGCGTCGAGACGCTGACCTATGGCGGCAGCGCCGAGCTGATGATGGGGACGGGCACAGACTCGCTCTTCATCGGCGAGTCGGATCAGATCCTGGTGGGCGTGGAAGGCAACGTGATGCTGGTCGCCGATCGCGACATCTTCCTCGACACCTGCACCATCTCCGGGGACAACGTCGCCTTCTTCCAGCAGATCTACGCTGGCGATGCCACCGGGTCTACGGACGAGGACTGTGACGGCTATGGCCCCTCGCTGGAGGGCGGCGAGGACTGCGACGACGCGGACGAGACCATCAACCCGGACGCCGAGGACACCTGCGACGGCGTGGACAACAACTGTGACGGCGTCGCGGACAACGACCCCACCTATGGCTCGACCTGGTACCTGGACGCCGACAACGACGGCTACGGGATCCTGGGCGCCACCACGGTCGCCTGCGAGGACCCCGAGGGCTACGCCGACAACACCAGCGACTGCGACGACACCGACTACAGCAAGAACCCCGGCGCCGACGAGGTCTGCAACGACGAGGACGACAACTGCGACGGCACCTCGGACAACGACCCCGTAGACGGCACGACCTGGTACGCGGACGTGGACGAGGACGGCTACGGCTCGGAGCTGGACTGGGTCGCCGCCTGCGATCAGCCGAGCGGCTACATCGCGACGGGCGGCGACTGCGACGACACCCTCTCCCGCGTTCAGCCGGGGGCGGACGAGTACTGCAACGACGCCGATGACGACTGCGACGACGAGATCGACGAGGACGCGGCGAACGCGACGAGCTGGTACACCGACGCGGACGGCGACTTCTACGGCGACCCCAACTCGGTCGTGGAGAGCTGCGACGCCCCCGCCGGCACCGTCGCCGACGGGCGCGACTGCGACGACACGGACGCGGCGATCTACCCGGGCGCCGAGGGCTGGACGGTCACCTGCGAGCAGCTCGGCGCCGAGGGCGGAGGCACGGAGGACAAGGGTGAAGGGTGCGGCTGCAGCGCCGGCTCGAGCCCGTCCGGCTGGTGGCTGCTCGCCCCGCTCGGGCTCCTGCTCGGGCGTCGGCGGCGGGCCTGAGCGGTCTCCCCATGCTCCTCCCCCTGCTGATCGCCTGCACCGCGGGCACCGTCAAGCTCCCCGAGGAGGCCCCTGCGGAGACCGGAGGCATGGACCCGGGCGACGCGGACACGGCGGAGACCGCCGCGCCCGAGGAGACCGGCGAGACGGGCGCGCCGGCGACGGTGGGCGGGGCGGCCCTGGCGGACGCCATGGACATCGACCGCCTGCTGGCCCACCTCGACGCGCTGCAGGAGGCGGCGGACGCCGACGAGGGCACGCGCGTCGTCGGCTCGGACGCCTACGAGACCAGCGCGCGCTACGTGGCCGGTCAGCTCGAGGCGGCGGGCTACGCCGTCACCTGGCAGGAGTTCGCCTACCCCGTCTTCGACGAGCTCAGCCCGCCCACGCTGGAGAGCGCGGGGACGAGCTGGACCGAGGGGGAAGACTTCCAGACCTTCACCTACTCCGGCAGCGGCGAGGCCAGCGGCCCCATCGTCGCCGTAGACCTGATCCTTCCACCTGCAGACGAAGAGAACACATCCACCAGCGGGTGCCAGGCCTCTGATTTCATTGGCTTTCCATCCGGCGCCATCGCGCTGATTCAAAGAGGTACTTGTACCTTCGCCGAGAAGGCCGCCTATGCCCAGGCGGCCGGCGCCTCGGGGGTGATCATCTTCAACGAGGGGCAGCCGGGCCGCACGGACCTGTTCTCCTCGAGCGTGGCCAGCGACGGCAGCCTGGGCATCCCCGCCGTCAGCGCCTCCTTCACGCTCGGCGAGGCCCTGGCCGCCCTGGACGGGGTGGAGGGTCGGCTGGTGGTCGACGCGGTGCTGGAGGATCGCCCCACCTGGAACCTCCTGGCCGATCTCCCCGGAGATCCCTCGCAGATCCTGGTCGTCGGCGCTCACCTGGACAGCGTGACGGCCGGGCCGGGCATCAACGACAACGGCAGCGGCACGGCCCTGGTGCTCGAGCTGGCCATCCAGTCCGCCGCGCTCGGGCTCGCCCCCTCCCCCACCCTGCGCTTCGCGTTCTGGGGCGCCGAGGAGGCGGGCCTGATCGGCAGCTACGTCTACGTGGGCTCGCTCAGCGACGACGCGCTCGACGCCCACGTCGGCAACCTGAACTTCGACATGATCGGCAGCCCCAACGGCGGACGCTTCGTCTACGACGGCGACGGCTCGGCGCGGCTGGGCGGCTACCCCGCGCCCGACGGGAGCGCGGAGATCGAGGCGCTCTTCACCGGGTGGCTGGACGCCCAGGGCCAGATCTGGGAGGCGACCGCGTTTGATGGTCGCAGCGACTACGGCCCCTTCATCTACGCCGGCATCCCCGCCGGAGGGCTCTTCTCGGGCGCCGAGGAGACCAAGGCGCCGGGCGAGGTCGCCGGCTGGGGTGGAGAGGCAGGCTCAGCCTATGACGCCTGTTATCACCAGGGCTGCGACACGCGCGAGAACCTGGACGAGCTCCTCCTCCTCGACCTCGCCCGCGCCGGCGCCTGGACGACCGGCGAGCTGGCGGTGGCCGGGCTGGACGCCCCTCCCGGACGTACGCGGGAGCGGCGGGAGCACGGCCCTGTGCGCGCAGGTCACGGGGGATGCGGCGAGCCGATCCGGTAGCCAATACCGGCCGGCGCTTGCGCGATCCGCTCTCCCGCCAACCGCGCTACGGCGGCCATCCAGGCCGCCCCGGCGCTGAGGCAGCCCTCATCCAGGTCGAAGCGGCTGGAGTGCGCCGCCGCCATCCGCTGGCCGGGCCGACCCGCGCCAAAGCGGACGAAGGCGCCCGGGACCCGCTCCAGGTACCAGCCGAAGTCCTCGCCCCCGAGGTTGACGCCGACCATCGGGGTCACCTGCGACTGACCCCGGGCGAGCAGGGCCGCCTCGCGCGCCAGGGCGGTCATATCCGGGGTGTTGATCACGGCCGGCGTGCCGCTGAGCATCGCCACCTGCACCTGGCAGCCATAGGTCGCGCCGACGCCCTCGGCGACGCGCACCAGGGAGCGGCGAAGGCGCTCGCGCACGGCGGGGGTGAGGGCGCGCAAGGTGCCCTCCAGCGCGGCGGTCTCCGCGATGACGTTCATGGCCTGGCCCGCGCGGAGGCTGCCGACGCTGAGCACCGCGGGCTCGGCCGGGTCCACCTCGCGCGAGACGATGGTCTGAAGCGCGCCGACCAGCGCGGCGGCGGCCAGCACGGCGTCGACGGCCTCGTGCGGGCGGGCGCCGTGCCCACCTCTGCCCTCGAGCGTGATCCGGAAGCCGTCGGTCGAGGCGTTGACGGCCCCCTCCGAGACCACCAGCATGCCCGCCGGGTAGCGGTTGTCGACATGGCCGCCGAAGATGGCGGCGACCCCGTCCAGGACCCCGTGCTCCACCAGGACCTGCGCGCCGGTCCCCGTCTCCTCGGCGGGCTGCCAGAGGAGGCGCACGGGCAGCGGAGGCGGGCGCTCCAGGAGCAGGGCGGCGGCGCCGAAGAGCATGGCGCTGTGGGCGTCGTGGCCGCAGGCGTGCATCACGCCGGGCCGGATCGAGCTGAACTCCAGACCCGTGGCCTCGTGCACGGGCAGCGCGTCCAGATCGGCGCGCAGGGCGATGAAGGGCCCCGGCTGCTGTCCGGGCAGCTCCGCCACCAGGCCGGTCCCCGCCAGGGTCCGCACCTCCAACCCCAGGTCGCGGACGGCGACCCGCACCCGCTCGGCGCTCTCCCGCTCGCCCCAGGCCAGCTCGGGATGGCGATGAAGATCGCGGCGAAGCGCGATCATCTGCGCACACAGCGCCGCGCTGGGCGCGCTCAAGGGGCCTCCACCATCAGGGTGACGGGGCCCTCGTTGACCAGCGCCACCGACATGTCGGCGCGGAAGATGCCGCGCTCCACCCGCGCCACGC
>CAZKWG010000397.1:6349-7409 GCA_964556105.1 uncultured Enterobacterales bacterium
GCGAGCAGGGCGCAGAAGCGCTCGTAGAGGGCGTTCGCCTCCTCCGGCGGAGCGGCGTCGGTGAAGCTGGGGCGGCGCCCCTTGCGGGCGTCACCGTAGAGCGTGAACTGCGAGACGACCAGCGCGCCGCCGCCCACGTCCAGCAGCGAGCGGTTCATGTGGCCGGCCTCGTCGGAGAAGATGCGCAGGTTGGCCAGCTTCTCCGCCAGCCAGGCCGCCTTCTTCTCGTCGTCGCCCTTGCCGACACCGAGCAGGATCAGCAGGCCCCGATCGACGGCGCCGACGACCCGCCCCTCGACCTGGACCGACGCCGACGAGACCCGCTGGACCAGCGCGCGCATGAGAGCCTCCGGTCGCCTCAGGCCCGCTCGACCGAGGGCTTCGCCGCGCCTCGCTGGAGCAGCGCCCACAAGGCGCCGCGGTTCTTCGTGATGTCCGCCAGCGTGTGGCGGTCGAGCGTCTCGAAGAAGGCGCTGCGCGCCTCCTCCAGCGCGCGGGTCAGACCGCAGCAGGGGGCGATGAGGCAGGTGTTGGTCGCGGGGTCGAAGCACTCGACCAGGCGAAGATCGGGCTCGAGGTCGCGCACCACCCGCCCGACGACGATCTCTTCGGGCCGCATCGCCAGAGAGATCCCGCCGGTTCGACCGCGCGCCGTGACGACATAGCCCGCGTGCGCCAGGCCCTGGACCACCTTGCGGAGGTGGTTCAGCGAGATCCCGAAGGCCTGAGCGATGTCCGGCGCCGCCGCGGTCCCGGTGGGCGAGGACGCCAGGAAGAGGAGGACGCGCAAGCCAAAGTCAGTGTGGAGGTTCAGGTGCACGGCTTCCCCGAGACCGGTCATGGACCAGACAGGCCTCCGCATAGCCCGTCCGGGCGACGAACGCCTCCTGTGATTTCAGCCGAAGGCCAGACCCAGGGCGCCCGCCGCGAGCAGCGCCGCGCAGAGCAGGGCCTGGAGCGCGCGGACCGGCGCGCTGGACTCCCGACCGGGGACGACCCTGTTCCCGCCGAAGGCGCCGAGGAGCAGACCCATCAGCAGCCCGCCCAGGTGCGCGCGGTG
>CAZKWG010000398.1:0-7380 GCA_964556105.1 uncultured Enterobacterales bacterium
CACGGCGCCGGTGAACGCGCCCTTCTCGTAGCCGAACAGCTCGCTCTCGAAGAGGTTCTCGGGGATGGCGCCGCAGTTGACCAGGATGAACGGCGCGTTGCGGCGATCGGAGGCGTCGTGCAGCGCGCGGGCCACCAGCTCCTTGCCGGTGCCGCTCTCGCCCGTGATCAGCACCGTGGTGGGGCTGGCGGCGACCTTCTCGATGAGGTCGTAGACGCGCTTCATGGCCTGGGTGCGGCCGATGATGGCGAAGCGCCCGGCGGCGTCCTCGTGCAGGCCGCCGCGGCTCTTCTCTTCGCTGGCCAGCGCCTTGTGGATGACCTGACGCAGCTCGTCCTGGTCGAAGGGCTTGGTGATGTAGTCCTGGGCGCCGATCTTCAGCGCCTCGACCGCCGTGTCCACCGTGCCGTGCGCGGTGATCAGGATGACGGGCAGGCCGGGGTAGCGCGTGATGCAGTACCCGAGCAGCTCCATCCCGTCGACGCCGGGCATGCGCAGGTCGGTGATGACCAGATCGAAGGGCTGGTCGTCCAGCATGGCCAGCGCGTCGGCGCCGTTCTCCGCGGTCGCGACCTCATAGCCGTCGCGCCCGAGCTGGGCGCTCAGGACCTTGCGGATGCTGGGCTCGTCGTCGACGATGAGGATCCGCTTGCGCATACCGGTGGGCCTCGATCTGTCGTCTGTAACCCACGTCGCGCGCTTGCACCCGCGTGACGGATGCGGCGCGCCGCAGGGAAGGGTATGCTGGAGTCCGCTGTTGGATCCCAAAGGAGCCTCCACCATGCGCAGCTCGCCCCTGACCCGGTCTCTCGTACTCGCGCTCTTCGCGGCCATCCTGTCGCTCTCGCCCGGCGTGGCCCGCGCGCTCGGCGAGGTCGCGCCGGACTTCACCCTGCGCGACATGGACGGGAAGTCCGTGAGCCTCAACGGCTACGCTGGAAGCGTCGTCCTGGTGAACTTCTGGGCGACCTGGTGCGGACCCTGCCAGGTGGAGCAGAAGCACCTGCAGCAGATGTACACGGAGCTCGGCGGGAAGGGCTTCGTCGTGCTGGCGGTGAGCGCGGATGACGCGCGCACGTCCAGCCAGGTCAAGCCGCTGATGAAGCGCAACGGCTACACCTTCCCGGTGCTGCTCGACACGCAGACCTCGGTGGTCGCGCAGTACAACCCCAGCAAGACGCTGCCGTACAACGTGCTCATCGACCGCGCGGGCAAGATCCGCTACGTCCACTCGGGCTACAACCCGGGCGACGAGAAGGGCCTGCGCGTCGAGATTGAGCGGCTCTTGAACGAGACCCCGGCGCAGTGAGCGTGCTCGCGCTCCTCACCGTCGCCCTCCTGCCCGCCCGCGCCGCTGAGCCGGCGGCGGAGGGGGTCCTTCGTGGCGCGTCGCTCCAGGTCAGCGACCGCCTCGAGGTGCGCTACTACCACTACCCGCCGGAGAAGCAGCTCCCCGGCTTCGAGGACCGGCTGGTCCAGGACTATGTCGAGCAGGTCAACCGCCTGAACCTGCTCCTCGTGGACGGCACGGTCTCGGTGGGCGCGCAGGTGGACGAGGTCGCCCTCTTCCTGAACCGCTACATCCTGGACGGTGAGCTCTACCACTCCTGGCCGCTCGCCAATGACAGCCTGCGCACGCCGTTTCCCGACGCCTACCTGACGCTGGAGAAGCTCTACGTTCAGCAGCGCGGCGCCAACGTGGAGTGGACCCTGGGCGACACCTACGCGAGCTTCGGCCGCGGGATGTCGCTGAACATCGTCAAGAACACGGACATCGACATCGACACCTCGATCCGCGGGGTGAAGATGGTCGCGCGCACCGGGCGCATGGACCTCACGGCGCTGACGGGCGCGAGCAACCGCCAGCAGGTCAGCCAGGACAACCGCAACCTGGAGCTCTCGCGCGACCTGCCGCACATGGTCACCGGCGCGCGGGCCGAGGTCTTCGGGCTCGGGCGGGTCAACGGCGGCGCGCACGGCGTGCTCTACACCTTCGGGCGTGCCGCGGAGCCGAACGGGGCGCTGGAGCGCTACACCGAGCCGGTGGACGCGGTCGTCGGCGGCCTGACCTTGGACGCGCCCGGCCTGCTGGGCGTAGACTGGTTCGTCGAGGGCGATATCTACAATTATCGGGCGGCCGACCTGGCCGGCGCCGAGGACGCCCCTCCTGGCTACGCCGCCTATCTGTCGGCCAGCGCCTACCCCGGGCGCGCGGTCGTCCTGCTGGAGGCGAAGCGCACGCGCGACACCGAGCGCCTGAACACCTTCGTCAGCGGCGACGAGTGGGAGGTCGCCTCGGTCCCGACGCTGGAGTACGAGCGCGTCATCACCGAGGACTCCTCGGCGGCGGTCAACTCGAACGATCTGGCGGGCGCGCGCCTGCGCGTGGACTACGCGCTCGCGGGCGACCCGACGGCCACCGCCGTGCGCACCTACGCGACCGTGACGGCGTTGCGCGACTGCGACACCGAGGGCCTGCACTTCAACCGCACGCCGGAGACGGTCATCCATCCGCTGATGGGCGTCGAGGTGCTGGGTCAGGAGAACAACCTCCGGGTAAACGGCGGCTATCGGACGGATATCCGGGATGACCCCGCGGGCGGGTCAGGTCCGCTCTGCGGCGAGCAGGAGCCGGTGGAGGGGCTCACCGAGGCGGGCGCGTCGGATCGGATGGCGCACCTGGACGCCGACCTGCACGTTCACCTGTTCGGAGAGAACGGGCTCGAGCTGGCGGTGACGGGCTACCACTTCGCCTGGGGCACCAACGCGCAGCAGCAGGATGACTTCCTCGAGCTGGCCAACGCGCTCACCTGGCAGCACGGGGAGGCGTGGGCGCTGACCGTCTTTCAGGACTGGTCGAACAACCCGCTCATCGACAGCACGGGCAACCTCGGCGAGCAGCTCTATGGGGCGGCCGAGCTTCAGTGGAAGCCCACTCCCGGCGTCGTGGTTCGGGCTTTCTATGGAGCTTACAAGGCGGGTATTCGCTGCTCGGGTGGGCAGTGCCGCAGCCTGCCCGGCTTCGAGGGCGCGCGCCTGACGCTCTCCGGGACGCTCTGAGGCGCACCCGCGGGAAGCTCACCCATCCGCCGCGTGTCCCTTGCCTGACCCTGCGCGCATCCGCTACAAGTGTACGGCCACGAACGGAGTACCCATGATCCGCCCCCTCGCCCTCGTCACCGGCCTGTTGCTCGCCAGCACGGCCCTCGCGCGCCCGATCAAGGTCAGCTCCGACCAGATCTCCGCCAGCTCCGAGTACCCGGAGACCGAGGGCGTCAGCTACGAGGCGAAGTACGCCGCTGACAACAAGCTCTCCAACGTCTGGATCGAGGGCGGCGCGGGCTCGGGCCTCGGCGAGCACGTCGAGTTCGACCTCGGCGGAGAGAAGTCGATTCAGGGCTTCCGCATCTGGAACGGCAACTGGTACTCCCCGGACTTCTGGCAGCGCCACAACCGCATCAAGGAGATCGAGGCGATCTTCTCCGACGGCACGAAGCAGAGCTTCACGCTCAAGGACGAGATGGCCGCCGAGACGGTGATGTTCGGCAAGTCGGTGACGACGTCCACGCTGCGCCTGAAGATCAAGAGCATCTACGGCGGCTCCACCTTCCCGGAGACGGCGATCTCCGAGGTGCAGATCCTGGACGGGCAGCCGGACGACTTCTGGCGGCCGGTGGGCGCCACGGCGAGCACGACCTACCCGGCGGACGCGGACGGCAACTATGACGCGTCGAACATCTGGGACCACATGGTGGACTCGATGTGGTGCGAGAACGTCCCGGGCGACGGCGCCAACGAGTGGGTCGAGGTTGACCTGGGGTCCACGCGCAAGGTCAGCAAGCTGACCCTGCACAACGGCAACGCCTACAGCATCTCGACGAACATGAAGTCGAACCAGGCGACGCAGGCCACCTTGAAGTTCGACGACGGCAGCACCGAGGTGCTCACCCTCAAGACGATGCCGACCCCCCAGATCTTCACCTTCGCGTCGCGCAACACCCAGAAGGTGCGCATCACGATGAACACCGTGAAGCGCGGGGTCAACCCGGACGATCCTTCGCTGAACGACCTGTGCCTCTCCGAGGCGCGCTTCTCTGAGTAGGCTCCGGTCGATCGGCGAGGCGCTCAGCGCCCGCGAAGGGCTGTGGCTCGCGCTGATCTTCGCGCTGCTCTGGGGTGTGGGTCCGGCGCTGCCCACCCTCGCCCGCGGGGAGCTGATCGGTCACCCCTACACCGACCTGTACCCGTCCGTCTGGGGGCTCTGGGGATTCGCCGCGGAACAGCCCGGTCTTCCCGGGCGCACGGCCCTGCTCGGCTTCCCAGAGGGGATGGGCTTCTACTACTCGAGCCCGTTGAAGGGCTGGCTGGCTACGCCGCTGCTGCCGCTGCTCGGGCTGACGGCGAGCTGGAACCTGCTCACCCTGGCGGCGCGGGTGGGGACGGTCATGGCGGCCTGGGGGGCGGCGCGGGCCTGGGGCGCGAAGGGGCCGGGGGCGCTGGCGGCGGCGGCGGTCTACGGCGCCTCGCCCTTCTTCCACGGGTACGCGGTGGAGGGCATCGTCGAGGGCACCGATGGCTGGACGCTGGCGCTCTGGGCCCTGGCCGTGGGCCGGCGGCGCTGGGGCTGGTCGATCCTCGCCTTCGCCGCCACGGTGCTGTCGAGCTGGTATCTGGGCATGGTGGCCTGCCTGCTCACGCTGCTGGCGGGGCTCTGGGATCGCCGCGCCTGGCTCGGGTTCCTGGGGCTCATCCTCGTCTTCCCTGCGCTGTGGCGCTTCGCGACGGCCTTCTCTGGCGCGTCCCCGCTGGACGAGGCCGTGCGGGAGGCGATGGGCGCGAGCCTGGCGCTGCCAACGCCGGGCGCGGGCGCCGGTCTCAACCCGTTCGCGATCACGACCTATGTGGGCTGGCTGTGCGCGGCCGCAGCGCTGCTCTCCCGCACGCGCTGGCCGCTGCTGGCCGCGATCCCCGCGCTCCTCTCCTTCGGTGTGGGGCCGGTCTACGATCTCCCGGTCGCGGAGCTGGTCCGCTTCCCCTACCGCTGGCACGCCGGGACGCTGCTGCTGCTGGCCCCCGCGGTGGCGGCGCTGGCCGATCGCCGCCGCCTGTGGTGGCTGGGCCCCGCCATCGCGCTGGAGGGTCTGCTGCTCAGCCCGGTCGAGCCGCTGCTGCCCGGGGCCTCGGCGGAGATCCCGGCGATTTATGCGCGCGTGGACCGCCCCCTGCTCGATCTCCCCGGGCCCGTGGCCCTGCCGCCGGGTGAGCACAACCCCTCCCGTCCGCGCGCCCGCTACCTCCTCTACTTCCAGACGGGCCACGGCCAGCCGAGCCCCTGGGTGCCGGACTTCAACAGCGTGGGCGTGACCCAGGAGGACGCGCTCTCCGCCTGGCGGGCCTGGGATCGCCTCGTCGCCCGCGCGGCGCCGGACGCGCTGGCCGAGGGCGCCGTCTCCACGCTGGCGGAGCGCGGCGTGGGCTACATCATGCTTCAGCAGGCCGAGCTCGGGCCCGCGCGGGCTCGGGCGCTGGGCGCGCAGCTCACGCGGCAGGGGGCGCAGCTGCTGGACCAGGACGGCGAGCGGGCGCTCTATGGCCTGCCAGCCTCAGGCTCAGGGGCAGAGCGCCCACTTTCAGATTAGGCTGCCGCCCATGACACCTGTGCTCACCCCTCAAGGGACCGGCTGGATCGAGGTCGTGACCGGCTGCATGTTCAGCGGCAAGACCGAGGAGCTCATCCGGCGCGTGCGCCGCGCGCAGTACGCGCGTCAGCCCGTGGTCGTGTTCAAGCCCGACCTCGACCGCCGCTACAGCGAGGACAACGTCGACAGCCACTCCGGGCTGACCATCCGCTCCATCCGCGTTCAGCACGCCGGGCTCATCCCCGATCTGGTGGGCGACGCGCAGGTGGTGGGCATCGACGAGGCCCAGTTCTTCGACGACCGGCTCGTGCAGGTCAGCGAGCAGCTCGCCAACGCGGGCAAGCGCGTCATCGTCGCGGGCCTGGACATGGACTACCAGGGGCGTCCCTTCGAGCCCATGCCTCAGCTCCTCGCCGTCGCCGAGTACATCCAGAAGGTGCTGGCGATCTGCGTGGTCTGCGGCAACCCCGCGGATCGTTCGCAGCGCATCGTCAAGCGGGACAGCCGGGTGCTGGTCGGCGAGACGGACGCCTACGAGGCGCGCTGCCGCCTGCACTGGAACCCGCACAGCTTCGAGCCCGTGCAGCAGCGCCTGCCGCTCGGCCGGAACATCGCCGACGTCGGCTAACGCACCAGCCGGACGATGAGGTTCTCCAAGGCGTGGACCATGTCCTTGCCCTGGCGGCCCGTCAGCATCGAGCGGGGCACGGGCAGGTCGAGGGCGACCTTCAAGCGGTAGCGGATCTCCGTCCCGGCGCTGGTCGAGCGGATCTGCCAGGTCGCGTCCAGCGCCTCGAAGTCCTCGCTGGAGAGCAGCGTGTCCTTCCAGCCCTGGGGCGTCTGGCAGGAGCGCATGTCGTAGACGAAGGTGTCGGGGAAGCCGTCAGTCGTCATCCGCAGGTCCACGCAGCTCCCCTCGCGGCCGATCACGCGCACGTCGCGCACGCTCGGGAAGAGCCGCGCGCGGGCGAGCGGATCCTGGAGCGCGGTGCGCACGTCGGCGACCGAGTCGGCGGAGAGCACCGAGACCTCGATGGTCCCGTCTTCGGCGACGGCGGGCGCGGTGGGGACCCCGGGCTGGAGCCCGAGCACCTGGAGGATGGGGGCGACGAACGCGAAGGTGGACGGCATGGCTTCACGCTACCGGGCGGGGCGGTTCGCGCGCAAGATAGGGCCTCAGCTCACCCTTCGCAACACCGATCGTAGCGGGCCGAAACGTTCTTCCAGCTCCGCGAGCGCCAGCGGCGCGACCTGGAGCATCGACACATCCGCCAGGATGAAGGCGAAGGTCCCGAAGGCTCCCGGCGGCTCGAGGACGATGTTCTCCAGGGCGTGCTCCGCGCCGCAGGCGGGGCAGGGGAGGGCGCGCGGCCCGAGCCCCTCGACCCATCGCTGCACCCCGCTGGCGAAGGCCCCCGTGACCAGCGCCCGGCTGACCGGGCAGCGCGCGCGGTAGCCGCCCTGCTGGTTGGCGAAGAGGCCCCGTCCGCCGCGGGGATAGGAGATCCAGACGCGGTCGAAGCCGCCGGGGATCAGCGCGAGCGGCTCGGGAAAATCCACGCTGCTGGCTCTTGCCGCGCGGTTGCGCGATCCCGAGAGCGGAAGAGTGCGCATCAATGGGCGCGACTTGAAGCGAACTTCGCTTTCGTCGCTGCGCCGCAGGATCGGAGTAGCCAGCGCCGATACGCCGCTGCTGCGCGGCACGATCGCGATGAATCTGCGCTATCGCGCGCCGGGCGCG
>CAZKWG010000399.1:0-7365 GCA_964556105.1 uncultured Enterobacterales bacterium
GGCTGCAGGGCACGGAGCTGTTCAACCTGCATGCCGCCTTCGACCCGGACATCCGCGAGGAGCACCTCGGGCTGCCGGGCGCGGACTGGCTGATGCAGCTGGCGCCGTTCACCTCGGATGAGGACAGCGCCGAGCCGGACCTCTTCTTCCTGGCCGTCTTCTCCGAGCAGACCCCCAGCCTGGAGCGCTGGGACGCGCTGCTCGCCCGCGGGCCGATGGTCGGGACGGCGGGCACCGACGCGCATCAGAACGTGCTGGCCTACGATCTACGCGACCGCGAGCGCGCCGACTCCTACCGGCGCATGCTGCGCTGGTTCTCCAACGTGCTGCTCGTGGACAGCGAGGACCCCGCCGCCTTCGAGCAGGCCCTGCGCGCCGGCCGCTCCTATGTGGCGTTTGAGGTGCTCGGCACGCCGCTGGGCTTCGACCTCCACCTGGAGAGCGGCGGCGCCGTCTACGAGCTGGGCTCGGACGCGCCCGAGGGCGCCCTGGTCCTGGCCTGTCCCACCCTCTCGCCGTCGAGCCCACGCGGGCTGGAGGCGCCGGAGATCACGGCGACCGTCTACAAGGACGGCCAGCCCTGGCGGACCGGCTGCGGCGAGCACGAGACCGAGGGGCCGGGCGTGTATCGTGTCCGGGTGGAGATCACGCCCTGGCACCTGCGGGAATTCCTGGGGAACGAGCCCGATGTCTGGCTCGTAGAGTACCCCTGGATTTACTCGAACGCGATCCGGGTGGGCTTGTAGAGCAGCCCTACCAGCGCCCCTGGAGCTGCTTCATGAACTCGTAGGGGTAGCCCAGCTCGAAGCTGCTCGCCTCGGTGAGCCGCTTCGCCTGGTCCTCGCTCAGCTTCAGCCGGTCGGCGCCCAGGTTGTCCTCGAGCTGCGCCACGGTGCGGGCGCCGAAGATGACGCTGGTGACGGCGGGTCGGCCGATGAGCCAGCTCAGCGCGACCTGGGTGAACGTGGCGCCGGTCTCGGCGACGATGGCGTCGATGGTCTCGACGACGCGCCAGCCGCGCTCGCTGTCATACCGTTTGATGGCGCTGTTCCAGCGGGCGGTGGCGAAGCGGCTGCCGTCCGGGGCCGTCTCGCCCTTGCGGTACTTGCCCGACAGGAAGCCGCCCGCCAGCGGCGACCAGGGCAGGATGCCGATGCCGTGGCGCAGGCAGAGGGGGACGTGCTCGCGCTCCAGCTCGCGCACCATCAGCGAATACTGCGCCTGCAAGGCGACGAAGCGCTCCAGGTTGCGCTTGTCCGAGGCCCAGAGGCTCTCCATCAGGCGGTAGGCGGCGTAGTTACTGCAGCCCAGGTAGAGCACCTTGCCCTGGCGGACCAGATCGTCCAGGGCCCGCAGCGTCTCCTCCTCGGGCGTGTCGGCGTCCTGCATGTGGATCTGGTAGAGGTCGATGCGATCGGTCTGCAGGCGGGTGAGGCTGTCCTCGACCGTCTTCATGATCCGATAGCGGGCGGCGCCGGAGCCGTTCGGGCCGTCCTTCATGCGGAAGCGGAACTTGGTGGCCAGCACGACGTCGTCGCGGCAGCCGCGCTCCTTCATCCAGCGGCCGACCACGCGCTCGGACAGCCCGTCCTGGCCATAGACGTCCGCGGTGTCGATGAAGTTCACCCCCCCGGCGCGGGCGGCGTCCATGATGGCGAAGCTGGTGGCCTCGTCGGCGCTCGCGCCGTGCATCATCGACTTCGCGTCGGCCTCGCCAAACGTCATGGCGCCGAGGCAGAGGGTCGAGACCTTCACGCCGCTGTTTCCGAGGTTGCGATACTCCATTGAGGGGCCTCCTTGGGTTCTGGACGCTCTGGAATCACACGGTCGGGCGCGATGTCAAGGGTGGGGGCGGGCGTCGGGCGGCGGTGGTGGCGGTCCGGCAGCGCCCCCGCACAGATGGTAGAGTGTACGCCGAACGCCGGCCCTGGCGTTTCCTCCTCGGAGCCGTCCCTGTCGTCCACCTTCTCCCGCCCTCTCACCGACGCGGAGCGCGCCTGCTGGCTCATCGACCAGCAGTGTCCGTTCACCATCGTGCACATCGCGCACGTCTGTGGGCCGCTCGATCCGGAAGCGCTGCGCCGCGCGCTCGACGGGGTGACGGCCGCCACACCGCTGCTGCGGGTGGGCGTGACCCCGGGCCGCCCGCCACGCTTTCGGGAGACGGATCGGCCGGTGCCGCTGGACGTGCTCCCGCGTCAGGACGAGGCCGCCTGGGAGCGTGCGCTGGCGGTGGTGCGCGCGACGCCGATGGCGGTGGACGAGGGGCCGCTGGCGCGCCTGACGCTGGTGCATGGGCAGGACCGGTCGGAGCTGCTGCTGGCCACGCATCATGGCGTCTCCGATGGCGTCTCGGGCGTCACCTTCGTGCGCGATCTGTTGACGGCGCTGGCGCGGATTCAGGCTGGCGAGGCGCCGGAGCTGCCGTCCCGCCCGATGCGCCCTGGCGTCGAGGATCTGTTGCCGGCCGAGCTGCGCGGCTGGGTCGGCCTGCCTTCGCGCCTGCGCTATCTGCTGGGGCAGCTCCGCGACCTGCTGCGCCGACCTCGAAAGCTGCCGGAGGAGGCCCAGGTGCCGGTCGAGGCGCGCGTCGGGCGCACGCGGCACACACAGCTCGACGCCGCCACCTCGCGCGCGCTGATCGCCCGCTGCCGGCGCGAGGAGACCACCGTCCACGGCGCCATCGTCGCGGCGGCGCTCCGCGCGATCGCCCGCCATCTGGGTGTCTCCGCCCGACTCGGCTGCTGCACGCCGGTCAACCTGCGCCCGCAGCTCTGCCCGCCGCTCGGCGACGAGCTCGGCATGTTCGTCGGTCCCGTGGTTCATTTCCACACGGTCGGGCCGGATGCGGCGCTGTGGCCGCTGGCGCGCGAGGTGCGAGGCGCGCTGCGAGCCGCCGCGGAGCGCCGGGGCCCCGCCGTCGCGCTCGCCGCCCAGGCCGCGCTGCTGCCGGCCGCAGCGACCCCGGCGCTGGCGAGCCGCCTCCTGTACCACCCGCTCTTCGGGGCGCTGGCCGTGACCAACATGGGCGCGCCCGACCTGCCGCTCACCTACGGGGCGCTGGAGCTGGAGCGCCTGCACATCGCCTCGCCCACGGCGGCGCTGGGCAGCCTGGTCAGCCTGGCCGTGCTCACGTTGCGCGGCGAGATCTCGGTGAACTTCAACTACAACCAGGACATCATCAGCGAGCACGTCATCGACAATCTCGTGGCCCTCACCCTGGGCGGGCTCGAGGCGATGGCGGGACAGCGCGTATCCGATGCTCTCCCCGAGCGCGCGTGATGTCGGAGAAAGAGATGACGAGCCCCGACTTCCCCGTCAACGTCTTCCTTGCCCAGACGCCGGCCGCGCGCGCTGACTACGTCCGCTCCTATCTGGACTGGCTGCGCGCGTTGGACGGGGTGCCGGACATCCGCTCCTTCACCTCCAGCGAGCGCGAGCGTCTGTTCGCCGAGATCGCGGACGACCCGGTCCGCTGCGAGGGCCCGCCGCCGGTGGACCCCGCCTGTTTCGACCGCAACGCCAACGCCCAGGACGTCGCCGACGCCGGGCTCGACGAGCGCACCCTCTGGGCGGTCATGGCGGCCCGCTCCTCACGCCACGAGCAGTACGCCGTCCGCTACCTGGCCTCTATCGGGCGTTATGACGTCGCCGACCCGGATCACCCGCAGACCTTCATCGACGTGCAGGAGCACTATCACGCCCGTCTGCTGGAGGAGCTGCTGCGCACCCTGGGCCTGGAGCCACGCTGGCGCCCGCCCCCCGCCCTGGGACGCTTCATGCTGCGGCAGATCGTGCGCCTTCCTCCGTGGCTCTCGGACATGAGCGTGCTCTGCGGCGAGCTGGTCGGCGTGGCGGTGTTCTCGCTGCTGCGCGAGCACGCCGGGCGTCTGTTCGGCGACCAGCCCGCCGCCTGCGCGCGCATCGAGCGCCTGCTCGACCTCATCCTGCTCGACGAGATCGGCCACGTCTACTACCTGCGCAGCCGCCTGGGTCAGGGGCGGCTGTGGCTGTGTCGCCTGGCCCTGCCGGTCATCGCCCGCGTGCTCATGGCGGACATGCCCGAGGGCGAGCGCCTGTTCGGGCGTAAGGCGCTGTTGGACCGCATCCTGCATCCCGAGGTGTTGCGCTACCTGCCGGAGGGCGAGCGTGGCATGAGGGAGTGGGAGAGGGCGATCCGGCAGCGCTCAGCCCACCCTCAGAACGGATAGATCCGAATCTGGCCGCCGAAGTTCCAGAGATCCGCGCCGACTCCGGGCACGATGACCAGGCCGGGCTTGTACTCCAGCACCAGATCGATGGGCACCGGGTTGAAGTTGAACTCCAGGCCCAGCGTGCCGTGGACGCCCAGGGCGAACCAGTTGTCGCCGACGCCCACCGAGGGGCCGAGGCCGGCGTTCCAGCCCAGCTCGAAGGCCTCGTTGTTGGTCAACGCGGGCATCTCCCAGAGATAGTCGCCCGACAGGCCGAGGCCTCCGTACTCGTCGTGGCCGAAGCCGTACCCGTAGCCGCCGATCACGCCTTGCAGCGCGGCGCCGTCGCTCATGAAGTACTTCATCGAGAGCCCGTTGAGCCAGTAGCCGCCGCCGACGCCGATGCCGAAGTTCCCACCCGAGCGGACGGGGGAGCCAGCGACAGCTGCATTGGAGAGGAGCAGGCTGGCGAAGGCGAAGAGTGTGCTTTGAAGGTGCATGGTTGAACTATCCTCGAAAAGAACTTAACTCGATTCAGGCTCCCGGCGCGATTTCATGCACGCTTTCAATGCCCGATCACGCGCACGACCTCCGAGCGGACCTCGGTGTGCGGGATGCGCGCCTCGATGCGATGAAGGCCGGGCGTGACGCGCCAGCGCGCCGTAAACGGAGGATCGACCAGCGCCAGCGGCTCGCCGTCCACGGTCCAGAGCACCTGGGGGACCTCGCCCTGAACCTCCACCTCCAGGGCGAGGGTGGCCTGCGCGCTCGGCACCTCGGGGTCGGGCGTGACGTTGAGCCCGTCGGGCGGCGAGACGACGCGCAGCGTGTAGGTGCGCTCGGTGAGCGTCATCGGCCGGGCGCCGTCGTGCAGGCCGCAGGGCAGGCGCGGCTCGGTCCCGGGGGGGAAGCTCTCGGCGAAGCTCAGCGCGCAGCCCGCGCCCGCCACCTGGCCGCTCGCCGCGCAGAGAGGCACCGAGGTCCAGCCCGCGGGCGCCGGGAAGCTGTGGTCGGCGCCTCCGTCGGCGCGGTCGGCGTGGACGTCCAGCAGGACCTCCTGGACCAGCTCGGCGGCGGCGGAGAAGCCCGAGAGGCGCACCATCGGCGTGTTCCCGGGGTGGCCGACCCAGGCGCCCACCAGCACCTCGTCCGTCCAGCCCACCGTCCAGGCGTCGCGGTAGTCGGGGCTGGTGCCGGTCTTCAACGCGGCCGGGAAGGGCAGCTCGGACGCCCCCAGGCGCGGGAAGGCGGGCAGGCGCGCCATCGGGTCGGAGAGCCAGCGGGCCAGCACGTCGGTGGTCTCGGGGACGAAGACCTGCTCGCCGGGCGCGCTGGCCTGCTCGTCCACCCAGGTGAGCGCGCGGGGACGGCCGTCGCTGGCCAGGGCCGTGTACGCCCCGACGAGCTGCTGCAGCGTGGTGGGGACGGCGCCCAGGGCCAGCCCGTCGCCGTAACGTTCCGGCTGTTGTGTTGGGTCACCCAGGCCGAGCGCGCGCAACATCCCCCAGGCCCGGCCGACGCCGAGGCGGCGCATCACCGTCACGGCGGGCACGTTGCGCGAGTTGCCCAGCGCCTGCCGCGGCAGCATCGGCCCGAGCGCGTCGCTGTCGGCGTTCTCGATGCCCCCGTCCGAGCGGCGGCGGTCCTGCAGCACCGTGTCTGGTCCGAGCGCGCCCGCGTCCAGGGCGGCGGCGTAGAGGAGGGGCTTGAGCGTGCTGCCGGCGTTGCGCGGGATGTTCGCGTAGTCGATGGCGCCCGCGCTCTCCTGGCCAAAGTAGTCGGTGGATCCAACATGAACCAGGACGCGGCCGGTGCGGGGCTCCACCACCAGCACGGCGGCGTTGCCCGCGCCGCGCGCCCGCCAGCGCTCCACCGCCACGTTCACGCTGCTGGCGACGCGAGCCTGAAGGGACAGATCCAGCGTGGCCGTCACCACAGGCGCGTCCCCCAGCGCCCGCCAGACCTCGCGGTCGGAGAGCTGCTCGCGCAGGCGCAGGACCGCGTGCAGGGCCTCTGGCGGGCGGCTCCCCTTGGGCGGCATCCGCAGCCGCCCGAGCTGCTCGTGGGCGAAGTCCAGCTCGGCCTGGTCCAGCAGGCCATAGCTCCACAGCACGTCCAGGATGCGCCCGGCCCGCTCGACCGCGCGCCGGCGGCCGTCGTGACGAAACGGGTTGGTGCGCGAGGGCGCCTGGGGGAGCGCGCAGAGGAAGGCGGTCTCGGCCCAGGAGAGGTCGTCCACCGGCTTGTCCAGGTAGCGGCGGGCGGCGTAGGCGATCCCGTGGATGTTGTTCCCGTAGGGCGCGAAGCGCAGGTACTGGGCCAGGACCGCCTCGCGGCCGTGGCGAGCGGTGAGCGCCAGCGCCGTGCCCGCCTCCAGCAGCTTGTGCGGGAGCGAGCGGGGGGCGGGGTCCTGCATGCGGGCGAGCTGCATGGCGATGGTTGACGCCCCGGAGACAACGTGGCCTGCGGCGATATTTTGTTGCATTGCACGCAACAATGCGCGAGGATCCACCCCGGGGTGCGTGGCGAAGCGGCGATCCTCCAGCGCCAGGGTGGCGGCGGCGACGCGCGTGGGGACCGTCTTCAGGCGCCAGTAGCCCACCCCGTCGGCCTCCGGGTCCGCCAGCTCGTCCAGGTAGCGCCCGCGGCTGTCGCGGATCAGCACCGTGGGGAGCGGATCCCGGAGATCGGAGCGCCAGGCGGACCACAGCAGGAGCAGCAGGGTCAGCGCGAGGCTGGCGAGCCCCAGCCCACGGGCGATCCGGCGCGTCCGAGGCGAGAGGGTCACGACCCACCCACCTCGAGGCGGGCGCCGTTCGAGCTGCCGCGCACCCCCCGGTCCTGCAGCGCCTCGGCGCGGGCGGGCGGCTGCACGAAGCTGCCGGAGACCGTGGCGCGGGCGCGGAAGGAGAGGGTGTGGGTGCCCGAGGGCAGGGACTCGAAGTAGAAGATCACCTCGTCGTCCCGCCAGTCCTCCCAGGAGGGCGCGCGGCTGTGGGGCTGGCGCGGGGTGGCCTCCGGCGGCGAGGTGAGCAGGCGGGGGTTCATCACCTCCATGCCCGCCGCCAGCGGCACGACGACGGCGACGAAGCCCTGGTCCTTCGGGTTCACCACCTGGACGTGGTCCTCGACGATGTCGCCGATCTTCAGGGCGATGACCTCGCCAGGGGTC
>CAZKWG010000400.1:0-7361 GCA_964556105.1 uncultured Enterobacterales bacterium
GGTTGACCTCGTCCAGGAAGCGGGCGATGCCGAAGTCCATCAGCTTGACCGTGCCGTCCCGCCGCATCATCACGTTCTCGGGCTTGAGGTCCCGGTGGATGATCCCGGCGCTGTGCGCGTAGTCCAGCGCGACGGCCAGATGGAGGCCGATCAGGCAGACGACCTCCGAGGGCAGACGCCCGCGGTCCACGATCAGGCGCTGCAGCGTGACGCCGTCCACGAACTCGGTCACGATGAAGCAGTCTTCGGCGTCTGTCCCTGAATAATCGTAGATCTTCAGGATGTTGTCGTGGTCGAGGTGCTCGATCGCGCGGGCCTCACGCGCGAACCGTTGGCGGTTTCGCGGGCTCGCGGACAGGTGGGGGTGCAGGACCTTGATCGCCACGTCGCGACCGAGGGTGAGGTGTCTCCCTCGGTAGACGGTGGCCATGCCACCTTCCCCCACCTTCTGCAGGATTTCGTACTTGTCCAGTACGGTCCCGATCACATCTCGCCTCTCGGGACGGATGCCCGCCCCAGCGCCGGATTGTAGCCCGAGGGGGGCGCATGCGCACGGTCGCCCTTCAGGGGAGCGCGCGGCCTCCCCAGCGGACTCAGAGCTGGCCCACCTCTCCACGCTCGCGGGTGAGCCCGCGCTCCTGGAGAATTTTGAGGATCATCGCGGCCGTCTCCTCGACCGCCTTGCGCGTGACGTCGACGACGGGCCAGGCGGGGTAACGGCGGAAGAGCCGCTCGGCGTAGTCGAGCTCGGCCAGGATGTAGCCGAGGTCGCCGTAGGGCGTGTGCTGCGAGATGGAGAGCGTCTGAAGCCGCTGCTGGCGGATGTCCTGCAGCGCGGCCGGGTCGATGGTCAGCGCGAAGATCCGTCGCTGATCGACCTCGTGAAGCTCGCGCGGGAAGGCGTGATCCAGCACCACGGGCACGTTGCTCACGCGGTAGCCCTTGTGGGCCAGGAACACGGAGAGGGGCGTCTTCGAGGTGCGGCTCACCCCGACCAGCACGATATCGGCCTGCCGCAGCATCCGCGGCTCCTTGCCGTCGTCGGCCTTCACCGTGAACTCGACCGCCTCGACGCGACGGAAGTACTCCTCGTCGGCGTGGTGGACGCGCCCGGGGACGCCGCGGGGCCGCGCACCCAGGAAGAAGCTCAGGTTGTTCAGCGTGCTGGCCAGCACGTCCACGGTGCGGATCTGGTGCTCGTCGGCGAGGTCGTGGGCCCACTCGCGCATGTCCGGGCGCACCAGGGTCGTGACGACCAGCGCCTTCTGCTCGGCCGCCAGGCGCATGGTCCGCGCGAGCTCCTCGGCGTCGGTGACGTTCGGGTAGGTCCGCACGTCCACCAGGTAGTGCTCGAACTGATGGAGCGCGGCGCGCACCACCTTCTCCGCGGTCTCGCCGCTGCCGTCGGAGATGACAAAAATAGGCTTGGGAAGTGCGACCTCTGACATCGAGCCTTCCATGGACCGTGGGAAGGAACTTTTCATTGACCTGCTGTGTGGCATTCAGGTAACAGAGTATGTGTCACCATGGAGATCGGCGTGCAGGATCCTCGTAGCTTCTTCGAGGAGCAGTTCCCCACCCGGCTCGGAGGGAGCACCGGCGACGTGCTGCCCGAGGGTGTGGCGGTGATCTTCCACATCCAGGGCGCCGGTGGAGGGTCCTGGCAGGTGGACACCCAGGGGGGGAGCCTGCGGATCGGGCCGATGCAGGCGGGGCTGCGCGACTGCGAGGTCTGGTGCTCCGAGGACGACTTCATGGGGATCCTGCGCGGCACGGTGAACGCGCGGCGTGCCTTCCTCACCGGGCGGCTGCGCGTGCGCGGGGACGTGGGGCTGGCCTTGCGCCTTCAAGGCCAGCTCGCCTCCGCGCCCTAGGCGGCCACGTTAAAGAAGGCGGATGCGAGCTCTGGAAGGCGTCCGCGTCGTCGATCTCTCCCGGCTGCTGCCCGGCCCGGCCTGCACCTGGTACCTGTATGGCCTCGGGGCCGAGGTCATCAAGGTGGAGGACCCCGACGGCGGGGACTATCTGCGGCACGTCCCACCCTATGGTCCTGACGGGATGGGGGCGTGGTTCGTCGCGTTGAACGCGGGGAAGCGCTCCGTGGCCTTGGACCTGCGCCGGGCCGAGCATCGCGCCGGGCTGCGCGCGCTCCTGCGCGAGGCGGACGTGCTGCTGGAGGGGTTCCGGCCCGGCGTGCTGGCGCGCCTCGGCCTGGACCCAGACGAGCTGACGCGCACCTTCCCGCGCCTCATCGTGGCCAGCCTCTCGGGCTATGGGCAGAGCGGGCCGCTCGCCCACGAGCCGGGACATGATCTCGACTACTGCGCGCTGGCGGGGCTGCTCTCGCTGGCGGCGCGCCATGGGGGCGTTCCGGACGTCCCCGGCGTGCAGGTGGCGGACCTGGCGGGCGGCGCGCTGACGGCGGCGCTGGGCATCACGGCGGCCCTGGTGGAGCGCGGACGGACCGGGCGCGGCCAGTGGCTCGACCTGTCCATGACCGAGGGGGCGCTGGCCCTGGCGCTGCCGGCCCTCGCGGCGACCTGGGCGGGGGAGCCGCCGAAGCCGGGGGCCGAGGCGCTGAGCGGCGGGGTGCCTGTGTACGGGATGTACCGCTGCGCTGACGGCGGCGTCCTCGCGATCGCCGCGTTGGAGCCCAAGTTCTGGCGCGCGCTACAGGCGGCCGTGGGCGAGGTCCCGATCGAGCGTGGGGCCCTCGAGGCGCTCTTCCTCACGCGCCCGCGCGACGCCTGGGTGGAGATCCTCCGCGGCGCCTGCGCCGCCCCTGTGCTCGAGCTCTCCGAGGTCTCCGAGCATCCGCTCCACCGCGCCCGAGGCGCGATCACGGGCGAAGGGACCGCGCGACGGCTGCGGCCTCCTTTCCCGGGCGCGCGCGTGGGGGCCTCGGCGCCTACGCTGGGCCAGCACACAGCGGCGGAGCTGCGCGCAGCGGGATATGACCCCGGTCTTCTTCAGGAGCTTCCAGGATGAGCCCGCTCGCCCTCGAACAGGTTCCCTTCGTCTTCGGCGCGCCGGAGCTCTTCCTCGTGGTCCTGGCCTCCGCGATCATCTTCGCTTTCCTGGGGCCGCGGATGTGGCGCGACCTCAAGAAATCCCGCTGATCGAGGCCAGCCCACCGACGATGAAGACCAGCACGGCCTGACGGAGCATGTGTCGGGCCAGGCGGGCATGCGCCACGGCCCAGGCCGCCTCGTCGATCCCGCCCTCGCGATCCAGCTTGCGGCAGGGCTCGAGCGTCCAGATCTCGAGCTTGATGTTCGAGGCCCAGAGCAGGAAGAAAGCCAGGAAGGTAGCCAGGACCACGCGCTCCTGCGCGGTCTCCCAGCCCCAGGAGAAGCTGCCGTGCTTCAGGTAGTAGCGGGTCAGGCCGCCCAGCACGGTCGCGCCCATGGCCAGCCCGAAGCCGGCGCCCCAGGCGCGGTAGACGCGCACGATATCCCAGGGTTTGACGCCGGGGATCTGGTAGGCGGCGGCCACGAGGATCGCGAACGCGATCATCGGCCCCCCGTAGAGCAGGAAGCCCAGGTTCTGGAGCAGGAGGGCGAGATGCTGCATGCGCGCGACCTGGGGAGGGGAGGGGAGGGGAGGGGGACACGCCCCGATACAGCGGAGCAGGGCCCGCTGTCAAGCGCCGAGGCGCCTCGTCAGCGCCGGGACGTGGTGACCTCGACGCCGCAACCATCGCGCGGGCCCTTGTAGACCGCCTTGTTGGTCACGCCCAGCGAGGTCGCCCGCACCGTCTTCTTCTCCCAGTCGATGATCGTGTTGTTGACGGGCACGGTGCTCTGCGCGACGTAGTCCCGGCACTGCTGCTCGCCGCGACCCTCGACGAAGAGGCAGGAGCAGAGCTCCTTCGACTGGTAGACGCTGGGCACGGGCGCGAAGTTCGCCGTGTCGGCGGCGGCGGGGTTCCCCTTCTGACGCTCCGAATAGGGCAGCGGCAGGGGCACCCAGGGCTCGCCGTCGCCGCCCCCGGGCACGGTCGCGGCGATCAACTCCTGGTAGTAGGGCCTGGTGAAGGCCTTGGCGCGGTCGGGCTGACAGTCCTCCTGCCCCCAGGTGGCGCAGCCGTACTGCCGGTCGTCGCCCATGCGCACGACGACCATGTTCCAGGAGGGGATGACGTATACGGACTTGCCCCAGTGGCCGAGCGCGGCGAAGGCGTCCTGCGGGAGATCCGGCCAGGGGGGCGGGATCTTGCGCGCCGGGTCGCCCACGTTCAGGTAGATCTGGGCGCCGGGGTTGTCCTCGTAGTGCTCCGTGACGACGGGCATCTGGAGGTAGGCGGGGGCCAGCGTGCGCATGAAGCCCACCCAGCCCTCGGGGAGCAGACGCTGGCCCTCCCAGACGCCGTCCTGCAGCATGAGCTGGCCCCACTTCGCCATCTCCAGGGCGGGGGCGTAGAGGTAGGACGAGCCGACCAGGTTGCCCTTCGCGTCGCGCTCGAAGACGACATTGTCCATCCCGAGGGGCTCGAAGAGCGCCTTGTAGGGCCAGTCTGGCCAGGCGGCCTCGCCCACAGCGGCGCGCAGCACCGCCCCGAGCAGGTTGGTGTCGCCGCTCGAGTACATCCAGCGGGTGCCGGGCTCGGCGACCAGCTTGTGGCGCGCCACGTAGGCGGGCATGTCGAAGCGACCGCGCCCGTAGAGCATGGCCAGGGCCGAGGAGGTGAAGGGCGCCGCCTCGTAGGTCTCGTTCCAGGCCAGGCCCGAGGACATCTGGAGCAGGTCGCGGACGGTGATGTCGCGGTGGCCCGGGCCGTCGAGCGCCGGCACCCAGCGGGAGGCGGGGGCGTCGAGCTCGAGGAGACCCTGGCCCACGGCCACGCCGACCAGCGTGGCGACGACGCTCTTGGAGACGGACCAGGTCAGGAGCGGCATCTCGGCGGTGGTCTCGCGGGCGTAGCGCTCGACGACCACCTTGCCGTCCTTGACCAGCACGAAGGCGTTCGTGCGCTGTCCGCGGCGGTCCACGTCGTCGCCGTTGCGGGCGAAGAGCCAGGACTCCAGCTTGGCGATGGCCGCGGGGTCCAGACCGACCTCCTCGGGGGTGGCGCGCGGAAAGCTCCCAGCCGTCGCGGCCTGTGGCTCTGCGGGGGCGGCGGGCGCGGCCTCCACCGGGAGCGCGGGCGCGGCCTCCAGCGGGAGCGCGGGCTCCGGCGCTACGGGCGCTGCGGCGGGGACGGCGGCGGGGACGGCGGCAGGATCCTCAGCCAGGGCGAGCCCGGCCAGGAGCAGCGTGATGAAGGGGATGAGGCGCATGATGCGAATACTCAGGGATCCGCGGCCCGGGATCAAGGGGGAGGCGACGAGCGGGATTGCGGATACCATGTCCTGGATGCGCTCCGGACCTCCGCCCGCCCTCGAGATCGCCTCCTATGCGCTGGTCGCCTTTGGCGCCGCCGCAGGCGCCATGCTGAGCTCCGGTCACGTCATCGGCGACGGCGTGGACATGTTCGGGACCTTCTGGTTCTACTGGTGGATCCTCGACTGTCTCGAGAACCTGCGCGATCCCTCGTTCACGAACCTGATGTTCTTTCCGCTGGGCAAGGACATCTTCGCCCACACCGGCAACAACTTCGTGGACGCCGTGGTCGCGGCGCCGATCCAGGCGCTGCTGGGCTTCCCGCGCTACCAGCCGGTCTTCGTGGCCGTCCTCCTGTTCGGGAACGCGCTGGCCTTTCGGCCGCTGGCGCGCGCGCGCCTGGGCGGCTGGGCGGCCTGGGGCGCCACCCTGCTCTGGACGACCAACCCCTACGTGCTCTTCGAGTGCATGACCGGGCGCTTCACGCAGGCGATGCTCTGGTTCCTGCCGGGCGCCGTGCTGGCCTTCCTGCGCGTGGGCGAGCGGGCGACCGCGGGGGAGCGCCCCTGGGGGCAGGCGGCGCTGGCGGGTGTGCTGACGGGGCTCCAGGCCTGGACCTACTGGTTCATGGGCTACTTCATGGCGCTGGCCTTCGTCTGGCTCGCGCTGGTGGACCTCTGGCGCAGCCGCGCGCGGCCCAGGCTGCTCGGCGCCTACGCCTTCGCTGGCGCGGTCTGCGTCCTGACCGTGGCGCCCGCCCTGGTGGCGATGGGGCGGCGCGCGGCGGCGGGGGCCGTGCCGGGGCTGGTGGGAGGCGAGAGCGGCGTGCTCGGCAACCCGGGCAAGCTGGACAACAACGTCGGCGCCGACCTGCACAGCTACCGCCTGATGGAGACGACCGGCCAGCCGATGTTCGGCACCTTCGTCTGGGGGCTGGGCGCGCTCGCGCTGCTCCTCTGGGGGCGCGACCGCGTGCGCTGGGTGGGCGTGGCGCTGCTCGGGCTGCTGTTCGCGCTCGGTCCCGCGCTGCCGGACGTCTTCGGGCAGCGGCTGGTCATGCCGCACTATCTGCTGGCCTACAACGTGCTGCCGTACTTCGACCGGCTCTGGTTCCCCTACCGCCTGCTCAGCGTGGTGATGTTCGCGGTGACCCTCGGGATCGGCACGGTGCTGGCGCGGGTGGAGGGGCGCATCGGGCCGCGGGCCGCGGTGGTTGCGGGCGTGCTCGCGCTGGCCAACCTGCTGGAGCAAAATGGGAATCTTGCATACCCGATTTTGCACCGTGAGTTCACCCCGCCGGCGCTCTACCGCTGGATCGGCGAAGAAGAGGGCGCGCTCATCGAGCTCCCCATCGGGCTCAGCCGCGTCTCCATCGCCTGGCAGCCGGTCCACCAGCAGCCGACCTGGGGCGGCATGGGGGAGAACGCGCGCATCCTCTGGCCAAAGGGCTTCGACAAGCAGTCCAAGACCAGCTTCGCCAAATTCCTCATCGCCAGCACGCGCAACCCCACCGCCGCGCGCGGCCTCAAGCCCCTGGACCGCGATCGCGTCGTGCTGATCGAGCAGGGCTTCCGCTGGGTGGTGATGGACCGCCAGCTCGTGGACTCCGAGGCCCGCCGCAGCGAGGCGCTGATGGGGCCGGGCAAGATTGACAAGGACGTCCTGGTCTTCGCCGCCACCGAGGCGCTGATCGAGAAGCTGGGCCAGCCGGTCGCCGCCGACGGCGCGCTCCTGGCCTGGGATCTCTGGGGCAAGGCCAGCGCTCCCGCCGCGCTGCAGGTCGAGCCCTCCGACCTGACGACCCGCACCTGGCCCGAGGAGCGGCCGCCAGAGTACGAAGAGAACCTGCGGAGGCTGGGCAGGCTGGACCAGGCGGGGGGAGGTTGAGAGGAAGCCGGCGGCGCGCTTGAGCGGAAGGGGGGAGTCGGCTAAAGCCAGAGCCTCGCGCCGAGGACGCCGCTCCCCATGACCCCGCCCCTGCACCAGCTCCGTGTCCTCGACTTCAGCCGTGTGCTCTCCGGCCCCTACGCGTCGATGAC
>CAZKWG010000401.1:0-7335 GCA_964556105.1 uncultured Enterobacterales bacterium
GTGTCGGTGTCCGTGTCGGTGTCCGTGTCGGTGTCCGTGTCGGTGTCCGTGTCGGCCTCTTCGCCCGTGTCGTCAACGGACTTGTCGTCCGCGCACCCGACCAGCGAAAGAAATGGGATTAGAGCCGGAAAAACCAGAAACCGTCTCATGGCGATGTCTCCCTCCGACCGACAAGCTATCCGGCCGGCCCGAGCTTCGCATGCCCCCTGACCGACCGGCGCGCGCTTGTCACAGGAGCGCCATGTGCGTCGGGAGGACGGGCCGCCGCGCATCATCCAGCGCGCGAGGGCGTACCCGCCATCCGACCGCAGGCGCAGCGGAGAGGACTACCGCGCGGAGACGGTGGACCAGCGGCCCGCGGAGAAGCGCAGACGGTTCTCGCGGCGCAGGCGGCGCAGGATGGCCAGGACCTCGTCCTCGGTCACGTCCTTCCAGGGGGCGCGATGGCGGGCGCCGGCGACCAGGACGGCCTCCTTCAGCCCGGCGACGCCGTACTGCTCGAGGCGGTTGACGACCTCTTCCTCGATCCAGGCCACCCGACGCTCGTCGATCTGGGCGACCGGGGTCCGAGGACGCCGCTCGGCGGGCGCAACGGCGGCCACCTTCTTCTCCTTGACCGGCGGAGGGCCAGGGCGGGGGCCGCCCAGCGGCGCCGTGGAGCGACCCGCGGGGACGCGACGCGCGGTCGTGACGCGCAGCACCACGGCCTCCGGGGCTGCGGTCTCCCAGCGAGCGATCAGCTCGTTGAGGGCGGCGACCGCCTCCATGTGCTTGCGCTCGGGGGCGAGCGCGATGACCGAGGCCCGCAGGCAGGCGGGCACCCGCACCGGGTCCACCCGGCCGAGCTCGGCGCAGAATTCGGCCAGCACCGGGCTGTCCGGCAGGTCGGAGATCTCCCGGAACATCTGGTCCCGGAAGTGCCGCAGATCGCGCGTGAGCGCGACGCCGAGGCCCACCTCGAGCTCGGAGAGCGCGAGCAGATCACAGAGCGTCGCCGGCTCTACCCGACCGAGCGTCGCGCGAAGCGCGTCCTGCGTGAGCACCGGCAGGATTTCGGGGTCCGAGCGCCTGAGGCCCAGAACTGAGATGCGCTGCTTCTTCTGAGTGTCTTTCCGAGGCGTTTCGTTCTTTTGGGCTTCCACGCTTCCTCCGCGAATCGGACAGATAACACGCTCTTCCCACCTGTGCCGGTTGGGTTAGCCACGAAAGTCACGCGGAAAGTTCCCGGATCCCCCAGAACAGCCCCAAAGACTCGGCGAGAGAGAGGAAAACGTATGCGAATTACACGCGTCTATACCAAGACCGGCGACGGCGGACGCACCCGCCTGGTCGGCGGCCAGCAGGTCTCGAAGGGCCACTTGCGCATCGAGACCTATGGCACCACCGACGAGCTCAACGCGATCCTGGGCCTCACCCGCACGTTCAACGCCCGCTCGGGCGCCTCTCCCGAGGCCGTGGCGCGCATCGACGAGATGCTCCGCCGGGTGCAGAACGACCTGTTCAACCTCGGCTCCGACCTGGCGACCCTGCCGCACGACCGCTGGGAGAACATGCCGCGCGTGGGCGAGGCGGACATCGAGCGCCTGGAGGGCTGGATCGACGCCCTGAACGAGGACGTCGGGCCGCTCAAGGAGTTCATCCTGCCCGGCGGTGGACCGGTGGGCGCGTTCTTTCATCAGGCCCGCACGGTCTGTCGGCGCGCCGAGCGCGTGCTGGTCCGCCTGATGGACGAGGACCCCGAGGTCGGGCTGGACCCGATGCGCTACCTGAACCGCCTCTCCGACTGGCTCTTCGTGGCCGGTCGCTGGGCGGCTCAGCAGCTCGGCGAGCCGGAATACCTCTGGGATCGGCCTGGCAAGAAGAGCGCCACCTCCGCCGACTGAGGGCGCTCCTCAGTCGCGCAGCAGCAGCGCGGCGAGGACCGCGCAGGTCACCAGGTTGGTGAGGATCAGGACGCCGAGCAGCGCCTTGATCCAGATCGGCAGGCCCTGAGAGGCGCGCGTCTTGAGCTGATCTTCGAGGGCGGCCAGACGCGCGTCGGTCGTCACAGGGGAGATCGGGCCTCGCGCCGGGCCGACCGAAGGGCCGACCGAAGGGCCGACCGAAGGGCCGACCGCCGGCTCCGGCGCCGAGGCCGCCACGGTCGGGCGGCGGGTCGGGACCACGTTGATCTCGCCGATGCGCGTCGGCTCGGTCAGCGCTGGCGCGATGGAGGCGGAGGAGACGGGCGGGGTCGCGTCGGGCGCAACCGGCGCGGCGGGCGCAGCAGGCGCGGGCGCAGCGCCTGACATCAGCCCCTTCAGCGCCGTGGAGGTCTGCGCCGAGGACGGCATCAGGATCGTCGCCTCGTCCAGCATCGCGTCGGAGCGGCCCCGCGCGATCAGGCGCTCGTAGATGCGCGCGAGGCCGCGCAGCTCGCCCGCCATCTCCGAGGGGACGGTGTAGCGCTGCCCGGGATCGATGCGCAGCGAGCGGTCCAGGATGCGGACGATCTCGGTGGCCAGGTTGGACTCGCGCCCCTCGTCGCGCTCGCCGAAGATCCCCTCCACGGACTGCAGCACGGCGCGGCGATCCTGATCGGGCAGGCGGTCGGCGTAGAGGAAGAGGCTCGGATCGAGCGCGCGCCCGGACAGCACCGTGGACTTGCGGGTGTGCAGGTCCGTCACCAGGTGCATGCGATGGGTGCGGAAGTGGGGGCTGTTCGTCCCGTCGGCGGGCAGGGCCGCGCCGGCGTGGATGTAGGGGCGCACGCGCAGGAGCGCGTAGAGCATGCAGCCGATGGACCAGGTGTCCTGGGCGGCCGAGGCGTGGCTGCTGGCGCTGAAGATCACCTCGGGAGCGAGATAATTCTCTCCGCCCAACAGGGGCTGCGTGGACGAGAGGTGCTCGTCGTAGAGCGACTTGATCAGCACCTCCTCGAAGTCCGTGAGCAGCCAGCGCCCGTCCTCTCCCTTCGCGATGTTCCGGGGCTTCAGGCGCGCGCTGGGACGGGTCTGACCGGCCGGCAGGCGGGCGGTGATCAGCGCGGAGGCCTCCGCGACGCGCTCACAGACCTCGGCCAGCGCCTCGCAGAGCGTGGAGAAGGCCGCGCCGTCCTTGTGGTTCTGAACCCACCAGGTCTCGAGGTTGTCCGGGCACCACTCCATGATCAGGCCGGTGATGCGCGGGCGGCTCTGGCCCGGCCGCTCCTCCTCGAGGGCGTCGTAGATCTGGGGGCAGGGCGGACGCGCCACGCCGCTGGTGAGCAAACCCAGGATGACGCCCTCGCGATCGATGGCGTCCGGGGCCTCGGGGTTCCCCTTCCAAGGCAGCTTCAGGGCGAGGACCGCGCCCTCCTGCGGGGTCGAGGTGCCTGCCGGCTTCCCCTGCGCCAGCACCGGCCGAACCGTGGCCTTGCTGCCACGGCGCGGCATCCCCTCGCCCTGATTTCGGTACACGCGCCCGGTTCGACCTTTCCAGGTCTGTCCGGCGAGGTTCAGGTCAGAAGCGAGCGCCAATCATCCACCCCGGTCCGGTGTCGAGGGAGACCCCGACATATCCCACTCCGAGGCCGAGGACCAGCGCGCTCCCCGAGACAACGCCCAGGAGATTCGTCTTCTTCTGCGCGGCGAGCAGTGCGTCGGTGGTGGTCGCCGCGTCGAACTCCGCGCGCGCGCCGAAGCTCATCGCGTAGACGGCGCCGCTGGCCAGCACGCCCGCGCCCCCCAGGATGATGAGGGGCGTCTTGGCGGGGGGCCGGATGCGCTCGATCTTGACGACCTGATAGGCGTCGGTGTCCGCAGGCGGGGCGCCGACCGGCTCAGGCGAGACCTTCCCCTTGGGCTTCTTCTCCTTCGTCGGGGTGGTGGCGACCACCACGGTGGCCTGCAGCGCGTCCGCCGGGAAGCTGTTGCCCTCGATGAGCCAGGCCCCGATCGCCTTGTTGTCGGCCTTGTTCACCTGCAGCAGCAGGTGCGGCCGGTCCAGGGTCGCGCTGGGCGCGCTGAGCGGCTTGCCGTCCAGCAGCCACTCCGTGCCTTCGGGCGTCTTCAGGCTCTGCCCCTGAAGCGCCTGGGGCGAGGCGCTCCCGGGCGTGCGCTCGGACTCGAAGACCGTGCGCAGCGGGTCCGCGAAGTCCATCTCGTCCACGTCGAAGTTGTAGGTGGGCTCCAGCTCCAGGCTGGTGCGCAGCCAGCGCCGCGCGCCCGGCTCGTCCCCGGCGCGGTAGCGCGCGACGCCGATGTAGCGGTAAGCGCTCGCCAGGGCCTGTCGCGGAACGGACTGCTCCACGCAGGGCAGCCCCGCCTCGAGCCGGCCGCTGACCGACGTGAAGCGCGCGGCGTCCTGGTCGCGCAAGGAGGTGCCGAGAACGCTGAGATCCGTGGCCAGCTCGGCCCCCGTATAGGGGTCTGGACAGGCGGCAGTGGCCACGCCGCTCCACAGACTCGCCATCAGGACCATGAACGCGCGCACCCGACCTCCTGCATTCGACCGCAGCCTACCACACCCGCGAAGGGACGGGCTCACTGCGGGCGCATCCAGCCGAGCACCTGACCCGGCCGAACCCCCTGCCCATCCGCCACGACCCAGCGCACCAGCGCGCCCGCGAGCGGCGCCCGCACCGGCGTGAAGGTCTTCATCACCTCGATGAGCGCCAGCGTGGCGTCAGCGGGGATCGCGCCACCAAGCTCGACAAAGGGCGGGGTCCCCGGGCGCGGCCGCGACCAGAAGCTGCCCTCCATCGAGGCGCGCACCGGGCTCAGCCCCTCGGCCAGCGCCTCCTGATCGTCCACCTGCAGCGGCGCCTGCGCCTCCACCTCCTGGACCGCGCCCGCGCGCCGCCCCTCGAAGAGCACGGCCAGATCGTGCAGGCTCCAGATGCGCGGGTTCTTCACGCGGCGGTAGCCGATGGACTGGTAGGACATCTCGGCGAGGGCCATGAGCCACCCGCGCAGCTCGTCCAGCCGGATCACCTCGTCGGTGTCCATGCGGCTGGCGGCGGCGACGGGATCCATGTCCGACTCGATGCGCGCGGCGGTCTCGTCCATGCCGCGGGCGATGGCCTCACGCTCCGCCGGATCCTGGCTGGCGATCTCGAAGTTCTCGTCGAGCTTCGTGCGGAAGCTGGCGACGGCGAGCGTGCGGCCCTCCATGACGGAGAGGCGGCTCAGCGGGGTGGCGAGCTGGAGGACCGGCTCGTAGGGGTGGCCGGCCATGGCGTAGTAGCCGGCGCCAGAGGCCTTGCGCAGGAGGATCGTGAAGACGGGGGCCAGCTTCGTGGCGTTCGAGTAGATCAGGCTGGAGCCATAACCTAACAGGCCTAGTGCCTCGGCCTCGACCCCGATGTCGAAGCCGGCGACGTCCTGCAGCCAGATGAGCGGGATCCCGTCGTCCTCGCAGGCGCGCGCGAAGGCGGCGAGTCGGGCGATGCCCTCGCGGTAGAGGATGCCGCCCGGGCGCCGCCCAGCGCCGCTCGGGTGCGGGTGCGGCTCCAGGGCGTTGGCGGCGAAGCCCATCCACAGGCCGTTGACCCGCCCCACGCCGGTCAACACCTCGGAGCCGGTGTGGCCGCCGACCTCGTGAAACAGGGAGCCGTCCACCAGGCGGGCGATCACCTGGCGGATGTCGAAGACCTGGCGGTGATCGCCGGGCAGGATCTCGGCGAGCTCGCTGGGCGGGTAGAGCGGCGGCTCGGGCTCGGCGAGGTGGCGGTAGTAGTCGGCGCCCGAGCTGGGCAGTCGGGCGAGCTCGTCGCGGATGCGCAGCAGGGCCGTGCGGTCGTCAGGCACGCGCACGTCGGCGCAGGCGCTCTGATGGACGTGGACCTCCGGCCCGCCGATGTCCAGGCTGGTGAGCTGCTGCGCCTTCGCGCCCTTGATCAGCGCCGCGCCGGCGATGACCATGTAGGCGCTCTCGGTCATGTACACGCGATCGCTGATGATCGGCATGTAGCCGCCGCCCGCGATGCAGTCGCCGAAGACGCCGGCGATCTGCGGCACGCCGGCCGCGCTGAGGCGGGCGTTCATCGTGAAGATGTGGCCGGCGCCGCTGCGCCCGGGGAAGGAGCGGGACTGCTCGGGCAGATAGAGGCCGGAGCAGTCCACCAGATAGACCACCGGCAGGCGCAGCTTGAGCGCCACGGTCTGGGCGCGCTGGATCTTCTCGGGCGTCAGCG
Source organism: uncultured Enterobacterales bacterium (assembly GCA_964556105.1). Classification (GTDB taxonomy): domain Bacteria; phylum Myxococcota_A; class UBA796; order UBA796; family CAZKWG01; genus CAZKWG01. The sequence goes on from CAZKWG010000401.1 coordinate 6,155, forward strand.
GCCACCACGCCCCGCTGGCCACGGTGTTGTCGTTGGCGATGATCACGGTCCAACGCCCGTGGACGCGCGCGAAGCAGGTCAGCACCCCCGCCCCCGGCGCCTGCCGCTTGGAGCCCGGGAACTCCCTCCCCCAGTTGACCAGCGTGCCGATGGGCAGGACGGGCGAGCCCGGGTCCACCAGCGCAAGGACCCGCTCCCAGGTGGTCAGCTTCCCCTTCTTCTTGACCTTCTCCGGATCCCAGCCGCGGCGCACCACGGCGCGCTTCTCGTCGAGGGCGCGATCGAGCGCCTCGACGCGCGCCCGGTTCTCCTGGGTGTAAGGGGACGCGGGCGGCAGCGCGGCGCCGATGGGTTGAAGCAGGAGCTTCATGCGGTCTTCTCGATGGGAAGGAGATCGGTGCGGCGCGGCAGCCAGGTCGTGTCGTATCCGCCCGCGCGGAACTCAGCGTCGGCGAGGATGTTGCGGTGCAGCGCGATGGTGGTGGGCACGCCGTCTACGACCATCGCCCCGAGCGCGCGATAGAGCCGGTCGCAGGCCTCGTCACGCGTGGGCGCATGGGCGATGACCTTGGCGATCATCGAGTCGTAGTGGGGGCTGATGCGGTCGCCCGCCGTGAGGTGGGTGTCCACGCGCAGGCCCGGGTGCTCAGGCCCCACGGGCAGCGTGAGGCGCGTGATCAGCCCGGGGCCAGGCCGGAAGTCGCGCGCAGGGTCCTCGGCGTTGATCCGGCACTGGATGGCGTGCCCTCCCGGAGCCGGGGAGGTCCGACCGCTCATCGCCTGACCGAGCGACTGCCCGGCGGCGACGCGGAGCTGCACCTCGACCAGGTCCAGGCCCGTGACCTCCTCGGTGACGGTGTGCTCGACCTGCAGCCGGGTGTTCATCTCCATGAAGTACAAGGTCCCGTCGCTGTCCTGGAGCATCTCCACCGTGCCCGCCCCGCGGTAGCGCAGCGCGCCCAGGGCGGTGACGAGGCGGCTGGCCACGGCGGCGAGCTGCGCGGGCGAGACGGCCGGCGGCGGCGTCTCCTCCAGCAGCTTCTGGTGGCGGCGCTGCACGGAGCACTCGCGCGCGCCCAGCACGACCACCTCGCCGAGCCCGTCGCCCATGACCTGGAGCTCGACATGGCGCCCGGCCTCGATGAGCTTCTCCAGGTACATGGCGCCGTTCCCGAAGGCCG
>CAZKWG010000402.1:0-7301 GCA_964556105.1 uncultured Enterobacterales bacterium
GTGGCGCCGCCGGGGCAGATCGCGATCAGCGCGTCGGTCAGCGCCCTCCCCGGCCCCGAGAGCCGCAGCCCGGACCCGCCCGCCCGCGCCGCGGTCGCCTCCAGCGCTACGGGGCCGCGGTGGATGACCACGCGGCTCGCCACCCGAACGCCCAGCTCGGCGCTCAGCGCGCGCAGCCCCTCGTGCAGCGCGTCCGCCACCGTGAGCGCCGCCTGTACCCGGTCGAAGCGCAGCAGGAAGCCGTCCGTGCGCTCGTGCTCGTAGCCGCCCACCGCCGCCACGGCGGCCCGCACCAGCCGGTCGTGCCGCGCCCAGAGCTCAGTCATCCGCGCGTCGCCCAGCAGGCCCGTCAGGCGCGTGCTGTCGACGACGTCGGAGAGGAGGAGCACGGGGTCGGGGGGTGGGGCGGGCGTCATGGCGCGCGACCGCGGTGGGGCTCAGGCACCGAAGAGCCGCTGGAGCGCGGCGATCTCCGCTTCCCGCCGTGGGCGCTCGCGACGGAGCATGGCGAAGAGGGTCTGGTCGAAGGCGTGGTGCCGAGCCAGGCCGCCGACGACCTCGGAGACGTAGGTGGCCGGCGCGACGGAGCCGCCGGGCAGCTCGACGGCGAGCTCGGGGAGCGTGTACCGCAGGAGGCGGGAGAGCTCGTCTACCGAGAACGCGCTGAGGAGGAAGCGGTACATCGCCTCCTCGGCCCCGGGAGGGGGCGAAGGCGGCGGCCCAGGCGGAGGCGCGGAGGAACCAGGAGGGGCGACGGGGTCGGACATGGCGCGCTCGGCTCGCTCCATTGCACAAGAGAGACGCGCGTAGCCTATCACGCCCCTCCCGCTTCGAAGAGGGCCCGCTCACCCGCGCCCGAGCAGCCTCCCCAGCAGGCTGCGGCTCGAGGGCGCGCCGCGCACGATCGGGCGCTCGCCAGCGATCACGGCGGTGACGAAGCGGGCCAGGGTCGCCGCCTCGAAGGCGCCGGAGATCACGCCGTCGGCGAGCCAGGCGCGCATGACCTCGTCGGGGTCGCTCAAGCGCCCGGTGCGGTCGAGCAGGGCGACGCGGGGCGGGCTGGCCTCGGTCTTCAGGCTGCGACAGGCGCGCAGCGCGCCCTGGGAGCGACCGGGCGGGACGGCCAGGAGCAGCAGCGCGGGCTTCAGGCGCCGGGTGGCGCGGACGGGATCATCATCGTCGGCGAGCGGCACCACCTCCCAGCCCTCGCGCAGCGCGTCGAGCGCGACGAGGCGCGACATCGGGTGGGGGTCGGCGATGAGGACGCGGGGGCGGCTCATGCGCCGGAGTCTACCGGCTCGGCCTGGGGCGCCGCGACCCCCAGGGCGGCGCGCGCCTCGGCGGCGTCCACGCGGATGCGGGCGACCAGGGCGTCCACGTCGGAGAAGCGCTGCTCGTCCCGGATACGCGAGACGAAGGAGACGGTCAGCTCGTGGCCGTACAGGTCCTGCCCGCCCTCCAGCAGGTGGACCTCGATGAGGAAGCGCCGGCCGTCGAAGGTGGGGCGCACGCCGAGGTTGGCCACCGCCGGCAGCGGGTCGCCGCCGTCCACGCAGGCGAAGACCGCGTAGACCCCGTCCGAGGGTAGGAGCTCCGAGTCGGTCTCCAGGTTGGCCGTGGGGAAGCCGATGGTGCGCCCGCGCTGGTCGCCGGGCACCACCGTCCCGCGGATCGTGTGGGGGCGGCCGAGCAGCTCGCGGGCGCGCACCACCTGCCCCTCGCGAACCAGGGTGCGCAGGCGCGAGGAGCTGACCAGCTCGCCGTCCAGCTCGAGCGCGCTGACCTGCTCGATGGGCACGCCGGGGAGCAGCTTCTGAAGCAGGGCCAGGTCACCGGCGCGGGCGCGCCCGAAGCGGAAGTCGTAGCCGACCACCAGCGCGCGGGGCTGGATGCGCGCGCCCAGGAGCTGGCGGGCGAACCACTCGGCGGGGTGCTGGGCGAAGGCGCGGGTGAAGCGCTCGACGACGACGTGCTCGATGCCGTGCTGGCCGAGGAGGCGGAACTTCTCCGGCCAGGGCAGGATGCGCGGCTGGTGCTGCTGCGGCGCCAGGACCACCCGCGGGGGCGGCTCGAAGGTGTAGACGCAGCTCGGCGCGCCGAGCTCGGCCGCGCGCGCGCAGAGCCGGGCGAGCAGGTGCTGGTGGCCGCGGTGAACCCCATCGAAGTTGCCGATGGAGAGCACGGGTCGAGGCGAGGGGCTGGGGTAGCCGGCGCTTCCGGCGAAGAGCTGGGTCATCGCGCGCAGGATATCCCGGCGCGCTCGCCCGCGGCGGACCACCCGGCAGCGCCGGGTTATCAGAGCGCTCCCGAAGGAGTCCCCATGCGCGTGCTGATCGTGGACAAGCTCTCCTCTGACACGCCGGCGCGGCTGCAGGCGGCGGGGGCCTCGGTGGAGGTGGCCGTCGGGCTGGCGGGCGACGCGCTGGTGGAGAAGCTGAAGAGCGCCGACCCGGACGTGCTGGTGGTGCGCAGCACGAAGGTCGAGGGCCGCCACCTGGAGGCCGGTCGCGCGCTGGCGCTGGTGATCCGCGCGGGCGCGGGCGTGAACACGATCGACCTGGAGACGGCGTCCGCCCGCGGGATCTACGTGTCCAACTGCCCCGGCAAGAACGCCATCGCCGTCGCCGAGCTGACCATCGGTCATCTGGTCAACGCCGACCGGCGCATCGCCGACAACGTGGCCGACCTGCGCGCCGGGCGCTGGCGGAAGGGGAGCTACAGCAAGGCGCGCGGGCTCTACGGCCGCACGCTGGCGGTGCTGGGCGTGGGCGAGATCGGGGCGGAGGTCGCGCTGCGCGCCCTCTCGTTCGGGATGAAGGTGCGCGGCTGGGATCGCCACCAGCGGCCAGATCTGGCGTCCAAGCCAGGGTTTCAGTACGCGTCGAGCGCGCTCGACGCCTGCCGGGGCGCCGACGCGCTGACCATCCACCTCGCGCTGGTGCCGGAGACGCGCAAGCTGGTGGACGGGCGGCTGCTGGACGCGCTGGCGCCCGGGGCCATCGTGATCAACACCTCCCGCGGCGAGGTGCTCGACGAGGCGGCGCTGGCGGAGGCGGTGCGCTCCCGCGGCCTGCGCGCCGGTCTGGACGTCTTCGATCCAGAGCCCGCGGCCTCCGAGGCGGACTTCTCCCCGGCCCTCGCCGCCCTGCCCGGCGTCTACGGCACCCACCACATCGGCGCCAGCACCGACCAGGCCAGCGAGGCCGTGGCCGACGAGGTGGTGCGGATCATCGAGACCTGGCTGCGAACCGGCCAGGTGCCGAACGTGGTGAACCTCGCCGCGCGCTCCCCCGCCACCCACCTGCTGGTCGTGCGCCACGCCGACCGGGTGGGCGTGCTGGCCGGCGTGCTCGGCGTGCTGCGCGAGCACAACGTCAACGTCCAGGAGATGGAGAACATCATCTTCCAGGGCGCGAAGGCGGCCTGCGCGCGGATTCAGGTCGAACGTTTCCCGGGCCGCGAGGTGCTGGCCCACATCGAGTCCTCCCCCGACGTCTACGCCGCCAGCCTGGTGGCGCTGGAGCCCTGATGGCCCGCGTACACAACTTCAACGCCGGTCCCGGCGTCCTGCCCGTCCCCGTCCTGGAGCAGCTCAAGGACGCCATCCTCGAGTACGGCGACACCGGCGTCGGCATCATGGAGATGAGCCACCGGTCGAAGCCGTTCGAGGCCATCGTGAACAGCGCGGTGGCGCGCCTCCGGCGCATCCTCGGCGTGCCTTCGGACTACCAGATCCTCTTCCTGCAGGGCGGCGCCAGCTTCCAGTTCTACATGACGGCCTTGAACCTGCTCTGTCCGGGCGAGGCGGCCGACTTCCTGAACACCGGCGTCTGGGCGAAGAAGGCCATCGTCGAGGCGAAGCGCTGCGGAGACGCCGCGACGATCTGGGACGGCAAGGCGACGAACTACGACCGCCTGCCCGAGCCGGGCGCGTACGCCGTGCGTGACCAGGCGATCTACCTGCACTACACGACGAACAACACCATCTACGGCACGCAGTTCTCGGGCATCCCCGAGCACGGCGACAAGCCCGTCGTGGCCGACATGTCCAGCGACATCGCCAGCCGCCCGGTGGACGTGGGCGCGCACGCGCTCATCTACGCCGGCGCGCAGAAGAACCTGGGCCCCAGCGGCGTGACGGTGGTGATCCTCTCGCCCTGGGCGCTGGAGCGCTCCAAGAAGAGCAGCGCGGCCCGCGGCGGCCTGCCGGCCATGCTCGACTACGCGCCCTTCGTGGCGGACAACTCCCTGTACAACACGCCGAACACCTGGGGCATCTTCGCCTTGGAGCGCGTGCTGGCCTGGGTCGAGGGCCTGGGCGGGCTCGACGCCATCGCCGCGGCCAACACGGAGAAGGCGCGTCGCCTCTACGCGGAGCTGGACCGCAGCGGCTACTGGCGCCCGCACGCCGCGCGCGACTGCCGCTCGGCGATGAACATCACCTGGCGCGCCGCGAGCGAGGAGCTGGAGGGCAGCTTCGTCAAGCAGGCGGAGGCGGCTGGCTTCCGCGGCCTGAAGGGTCACAGGCTGGTGGGCGGCATCCGGGCGAGCATGTACAACGCGCTGCCGATGGAGAGCGTGGACGCCCTCGTGGACTTCCTGCGCGACTTCGAGGCGAAGAACGGCTGAGCGCAGCCGCGCCGAATGAAATAGACTGCGAATTCGTCCAAGCTGGAGCCTTCCCATGTCTACCGCCGCGCTCCCCCTCCGCGCCCCCGTGCTCATCGACGCGCTCGTCCCCGCCGTGGCCTGGAAGGACGCCGTCGTCATCGTCGGCGGCGCCCTGCTCGTCGCGCTCGCCGCGCAGATCCAGATCCCGCTGCCGTTCACGCCGGTGCCCCTCTCCGGGCAGACCTTCGGCGTGGCGCTGGTCGGGGCCTCGCTGGGCAGCCGCCGCGGCGCGCTCTCGCTGGCGCTCTATGTCCTGCTGGGCGCGCTCGGCGCCCCCTTCTACGCGGGCGGCGCGAGCGGCCTGGGCGCGCTGCTGGGACCCACCGTGGGCTACCTGGTCGGCTTCGTCGGGGCCGCCGCCTTCATCGGGCGCATGGCCGAGCGGAGCGCCGATCGTCGCCCGCTGAGCGCCTTCGTCTCCTTCCTGGCGGGCAGCGGGATCATCTTCGCGGCGGGCGTGGCCGGGCTCATGCTCACGCTCGACCTCACGCTCAAGGACGCCCTCGTTCAGGGGGTCCTGCCCTTCCTCCCCGGCGACCTCGTCAAGAGCGCGCTGGCCGCCGGCCTGCTGCCCGGCACCTGGAAGCTGGTCGAACGTTTCCGGAGCTGAGCCGGTCAGGCTCGTGCCAAGGAGGGTGCTGATGCCCAGGCGCTTGAAGCTGGTGATCAACCACGAGGAGCAGTACCGGCTCCTGCGCGAAGACCAGGATCTGCCCGCCGGATACAAGGACGCCGGCAAGCGGGGAAGCAACGCCGAGCTGCGCGAAGAGGCGATGCGGCTGCTGGCGGAGCGCCGCCGCGAGCAGCGCGCCGAGACCCTGGAGGAGCTGCTGGACGAGGAGGATCGGACGACCTCGACGGCCAGCGAGCACCTGCCGCGGCGCTGATCTCTGGCGCTCCTGCGTGCTATACTGACGGTATGGCTGCCTCTACCGGGCTCCGACTCCCGAGCTTCGACGAGCTGTACGCCGAGATCCAGGCGCTGCCCGAGGGCAGCTCGGGCGAGGTGCTGGGCCCAGGCGAGTGGCGGGTGATGGCGCGACCAGGGGGGCGGCACAGCTTCTCGTCCCGGAAGCTGGCGCGCGGCCTGGAGTCGGACGACGTCCTGATGGGCGGCAGCGGCTGGTGGATCGAGGTCGAGCGGGAGATCCGCCTCGATCACGATCACCTCTATGTCCCCGATCTCGCCGGCTGGCGGGTGGACGCGCCCCCGGACTTCGTGGACGAGAACCCGATCACCGTCGTCCCCGACTGGGTCTGCGAGATCCTCTCCCGCAGCACCCAGCGGGCCGACCGGGCGCGCAAGCTGCCCCAGTACGCCGCCGCGGGGGTGGGCCACGTCTGGGTGCTCGACCCCGAGGGCTGCACGCTCGAGGTCTACGAGACCGGCGGCGGCCGACCCGTGCTGATCGCCGCGATCTACGGGGCGGCGACCCAGGTGCTGCCGCCCTTCCCCGGCCCCTTCGACGTGGGCGCGCTGTGGAAGCCCGCGCCCTCGACCGCGAAGAGCTAGATTATCTAGCTTCGACCCAGCTCCGCCTCGGCTCTCCGGGCCATGAACGCCCCGAAGGCGCCAGCCGTGAAGAACATGATCAGGCTGTAGATGGCGGGCGGGATGGCCATTACGGTGCTGCCCAGCACGGTGGTGGCGATGGCGATGGCCAGCGTCCCGTTGTGGATGCCGATCTCCATGCCGATGGCGATGGACTGCCGGTTGTTGATCGCCACCAGCCGCGGCACCAGGTAGCCCACGCCCAGGCTGACGAGGTTGAAGACCAGCGCCGGCAGGCCCACCTGCTGGAAATAGCTCACCAGGTTGGCGCGCTCCTTGAGCACGGTGGCCAGGATGACCAGGATGAGGAAGCCGGCCGACAGCCCGCGCACGGGCCGCTCCAGGCGCTCGGCGATGGAGAGCCGCTTCGCCCGCACGAGCATGCCGATGGCGACGGGCAGCATGATGATCACCAGCACCTGAATGACCTTGTCCGCCTGCAAGGGCACCCGCTGCTCCTGGCTCATGAACTGCTGGAGCGAGAGCTCGATGATGAGCGGCATGGTGACGAGCGAGAGCACGCTGTTCACCGCCGTCAGCGTGATGTTCAGCGCCACGTCCCCGCGGGCGAGGTGGCTGAAGAGGTTGGCGGTGGCCCCGCCTGGCGAGGCGGCGAGCAGCATCAGGCCGACGGCCAGCTCGGGCGGCAGGCCGAAGCCGCGCGCGATGCCGTAGCAGGCGGCCGGCAGGAGCAGCATCTGACAGAAGAGGCCGACGAAGACCGCCTTCGGATAGACCAGCACCCGCTGAAAATCAGCGATGGTCAGGCTCAGCCCGAGCCCGAGCATGATGACGCCCAATGCGACGGGCAGGAGAACATTGGTCAGAAAGCCGCCCATTCGAACCTCCGGGGGTAGTTCGCGAAGATCCCGGCTTATACCATGGGCGGGCGGCGCAGTGGGCGACGAATCTAAAGGGGGTCGATTCGTGGCCCCTGTCCTGGCGCGCCGCTCAGACCTCGACCCCGAGGGCGCGCAACCGCTCCGCCAGGAGATCGGGCCCCCCCGCCGGCCCCCTCCAGCCCCAGCAGGTCCGGCGGAGACGTGTGATATTGCGCCCATGCGCCTGCCTCTCTGGC
>CAZKWG010000403.1:0-7286 GCA_964556105.1 uncultured Enterobacterales bacterium
AGCGCCAGCGCGCCGAGACCGGCAGCGCCGAGGAGCAGCGCCGCCCGCGCGGTCACGAGCAGGGCCCAGAGCACCGCGTCGGCGCTGGGGAGGAGCGCCGGGGCCATCACCGCCCCTCCTGACGCGCGGCGTCGATCAGGCTGGAGAGGCGCGCCAGCTCGGCCTCGCTCAGCTTGGACCGCGACACGTCCAGCAGGGCCGCCACGGCCTCCTCGGGCGAGCCGCCGAAGAAGGTGTCGACCAGCGCGGTCAGCGCGGAGCGTCGGGCCTCGTCTCGGGGCACGACGGGCGCGTACACGTAGCGCGGCCCGCGCTCCTCGTGGGTGACGTGGCCCTTCTCCTCCAGGATGCGCATCAGGGCGCGCACCGCGGAGTAGCCAGGGGGATCCGTCATCCGCTCGCGGACCTCCGCGGCGGTCAGCCCATCGGCGCTGTACAGAAGGTCCATGATCTCACGCTCGCGTCGGCTCAGGGGTGGTGTCATGCTAGGAAAATAGCATGGTGCTAAAAATTTAGCAAACACCGCTCCCCTTTTTGTTGTCGGCCGCGTCCAGGTCCTGGCCGGACGGCCGTTGTCTCGATGAGGTGATCATGGGAGCGCTGTTTCTTCTGTTCCTGGCTGCGTGCGATGAAGACAAAGGGGACACGTCGGGCTCGACGACGGACACGTCCTCCGTGTCCACAGAGGCGCTCGATCCCGGCAACTTCCTCAGCGGAGGGCTGGTGACCGAGATCACGACCGAGGCGTGCACGCTCTCCGGCGGCACCGTCACGACCTGCTACCGCATCGAGGTGAGCGCCGAGCCCACGGACCACGAGGTCGGCCCCTTCTGTCCACGAGACATCAGCGACGGCGCAGACGTCTCCGGCATCTGGATCGAGGGCGGCGAGGTCTATGACGCCTCGGGCGCCTTCATCGCGGACCTGGCCCGCTTCTATGACGACGACAACTGGCAGTTGTATGACGAGAGCACCGGCGAGGTGTACGTCACGGACACCTATGAGGCCTGTGAGGCGGCCGCGCGGCCCGACGTGGACGAGGCCTACCACAACTACTGCGTGGAGTGCTCCATCGACTACATCGAGGAGGGCACGACCAGCACCTACCTGATCCCCGTGACGCCGGTGCCCCTGGACACGCCCGAGGAGCTCGACGGGATGGGCGTGGTCGGGCTGGCCTTCAACGGGGTGGACTACGATCCGCCCGCGCCGGTCGACGCGATCCTGAGCGCGTACACCATCGCCGCCTTCGACGACTGCGGCGGGCACGTCAACCTGCACGCTGGCTATCACTACCACGCCGCCACCGGCTGCCCGACCGAGGTGGCGCAAGGAGATGGACACGCGCCGCTCATCGGCGCCGCGATGGACGGCTACGGTCTGTACGCGATGGTCGACGAGGACGGCGAGGAGCCGGACGATCTGGACGATTGCCGCGGCCACAGCGACGACCGCCGCGGCTATCACTACCACGTGGCGAGCGCGGGAGAGAACCAGTTCATCGGTTGTTTTCACGGTGAGCAGGGCGAGAGGGAGGGCGCGGACGGGGGGCCTCCCCGATGAGCGCGCTGTGGATGCTGCTCGCGCTGTGGAGCGGGCCGGCCGCGGCCCACGCGGGTCACGGGCCTTCGGAGCCCTGGGAGGCGTGCGCGGCCTCGGCGCTCGGCGACGCGTGCGCCTGGGAGAACGCGCAGCGCGATCTGTACCGCGGCACCTGCCGGTCCATGTCCGGCGCCCTGGTCTGTGTACGAAAGCAGCCGATCCTGCGCGCCGCGGACCGGGAGCCCAGGTCGGCGGCGGGGGTCGGGATCGGCGTCGGCCTGGGGCTGATCGGCGCGGTGGCCTGGAGGCGGCGGCGCGGCCTCCGTGTCCGGCAATTGTGGCGGTCTTTACGCCGCGAGCGCGGCTCGCTTGTCTGACCCGCCGTGCTGACGTAGGATGATCGGAGCGTGCTCCAAGAATACATGGAAGCGGACCCGATGAGCCACACCAGGACACCTCCATCCCCGCGAGATCCGCGTATCGACGCCGCGAGAGCGCCATCCTCAGCCCTCCGCGCTCCCCTGGACCGGGTCCAGGGCGGCGTGTTGCTCGCCCCGGAGACGCGTCAACGGATGGAGCGGTCCTTTGGTGTGGACTTCTCGAAGGTCCGGGTCCACGCGGACGCCGACGCCGCCTCCGAGGCGCGTTCCATGGGGGCGCTCGCGTTCTCCCGAGGCGAGCACGTCTTCTTCGGGCACGGCGCGTGGCGCCCGGGAGCGCCGGAGGGGCAGGCTGTTCTGGCCCACGAGCTCACGCATGTCGTGCAGGATCGCCGCGCGCGAGGAGTCCCTGCTCCTGGCGTGGCTCCCGCCTCCGGCCCGCAAGAGCAGGAGGCCCATCGGATCGCGCTCCTCGCCTATTCGCAGGCCCGCGCGCCGCTTCCGGGCCACATGGACGGACGTGGTCAGCCTCCCTCGCGTGCCGCGCTGTACGCGCGCGCGGCCGCGCTGGGGGGCGCTCCGCGCTCGGGCTGGGAGGTCCGCGAGGGGGGAGACCTGCGCACGCACCGATGCATCCCCGGCTGCGTGCCTTCCAGCGAAGAGGAGCTTGAGCCGGGTCCAGACGGCGCCGGCCCGACCGAGGCCCCGAAAGAACCGCCCGTTCCCTACGCGGAGCTCGCGGCCATGCCGGAGGGCTTCCCCCAGGAATTTGCTGACCACTACTCCGATATCGACAGCGCGGTGCGCGCGGTGAACACCCTGCTGAAGCCTACCACGCCCCTCGACCCGGACTGGCTGCGGGCCATGATGGCCGAGGAGTCCAATACTGGCACCAGCGCCCGGAGGTACGATCCGCTACAGACCTCCAACACGGGAGACCACTCGCTGAACGTCGTCAGGTCGGGCGACGAGAACACCCATGTCATCACCGCGAACCTCGATCCCACCTTGAGGACCGACCTGGCCGGCAAGGCGACGACACCCCGCGGGAAGAAGGGCTGGGACTACGAGGGCATGGACGCGGCGAAGCGGATGGACGCCTCGACCGGCATCCGGCTCGCGGTCGTGTGGCTGGTGCACCACGCGGCGGTGATCAGGCGGGTGGAGGACGCCGAGGCTCCGATCCAGAAGCACACGCTGAAGGAAGGGGACAACAAGTCCTCCCTTACGACAAAGTTGGACACTTCACCCGAGGTGTTGGAGAAGCTGAACCCGAACGCCCGGTGGTGGGTGGGCGACGTCATCTCGTGGCGCTCCGCGCCGCTTCAGATCGCGGAATGGAGGACCTGGGAGGAGGCGACGACGCGCTACAACGGCGGTGGCAACGCGAACTATCTGGCCGAGGTCCAGGCGGAGTACGCCGCGATCAAGCACGCCCGGACGCAGCCTCCCGCTGCGGCGAAGCCTTCGGTGCCGCCAGAATGACGATCTCGCGGCTGCTGTTCTTCATCCTGGCGGCGTGCCGCCCTGGCGCGTCGCAGAGCCCTGCCGGATCACGGCCCGTCTCGCAGCCCTTCGGGGTCGCGCCCAGCTGGATCGCCGCGTTGCGTGAGGCTGGCGTCGTCTCGGAGGATCGCCAGACCGTCCACGTGAGCCACACCTGCGATCTCCTGGTCGACGGTCGGCTGGTTCATGTCGTCGATCTCCGCCAGGTCCTCGCCGACATGCCGGCGCCCAGAGGTTTCAACACCATCGTCCTGTTGGACGAGGCGCTCACCAGACTCCAGACCCTGCCCTATGTCGACGAGCGTCCCATGCGCTGTGACGGGAACCGTCTGCTCTTGTACGATTCGTTGTCCTACCCGGCGACCGGCAGCGAGTCCGGCAACGTCGTGGTCGTCACGGACGCGGGGCGATCGATCGAGATGCTCAACGTGCCGCTGGCCGAGATCCCCTGGGAGGCCGGCTTCGACCACGGGGCGGGTGCCCCTTGACCGAGGCGGATCGTGCGCTCGGCGCGATTCGGCGGGGCCTGGTCGAGCGCGGGCCGCCCAGCTGGCCGGACCTGGGGAGGCGCCTGGAAGGGCTGCTGCCGAACCCGCTGCCCGCCTACGCGCTCCTGCCGGTCGCGACCTGCAGGGCGGCCGGCGGTACGTTGGACGACGTCCTCCCGGTGGCGCGGGCCTGGGTGTTGACCGCGACCGCCATCCGCATCCTGGACGACTGCGCAGATCGCGACGAGCGGGGGGCGCTGCACGAGCAGATCGGGGTTGGCGCCGCCGCGAACCTCGCCGTGGCCTTCCTGATGCACGGCGCGGCGCAGCTCGAAGAGATCCCCGACCCGGACGCCCGCCGCGCGGTCGTGGCGGACTTTCACAGAGCCTTCCTCCAGACCTGCCGTGGACAGTCTCGCGACATCGAGGGGCGCGCAGATAGCCTGGACGACTACCTGCGTCTCGTCGAACACAAGACCGGTTGCGGCTTCGCCTTCGCCGGCTCGGCCGGCGTGCGCGTGGTCTCCGAGCGTCAGCCCTGGGTGAGCGCAGGCGCGGCCTGCGGCTACCACATCGGCTTCCTCCTTCAGCTGCTGGACGACCTCGAGGCATGCACGCTCGCGGGTGGGCGGAGCGATCTGGCCAGGGGAAAGCCCGGGTTTCCAGTCTGGTTCGCGCTGGCCCGCCACCCCTCGTCCAGGCCTGTCCTCGAGGGCTGTCTGCGCGGCCCCGTCTCGCCGCGGGAGGAGGCCGCGATCCTGGCCTGGCTCGAGTCTGTCGACATACGCCGCTACGTCGTATGGTCGGCGTTGGAGGAGCGCGATCTGGCCCGAGCCAGCCTGAGCGCTCTGCCCGACCCTTCAGGGCTCGCGCTCCTGGACGTGTACCTCGCGTCCCTTCTGCAGGATGTCTCCGGTCTGCTCGGCCCCTCGCGAACAGAGGGGCCGGGCGTCTGATCCCGCGCGCGTCGAGACGGGGCGCTCAGCCCGTCGGCAGCAACAGCACCACGTCTGACCCAAGCCAGCGGTGGAGCGCGCTCGCCTCGCGCTCGCTGATCCCGCTGGCCACCAGGGCGGCCATGAGCTGCTCGGGAGGGGTGTCTCTGGGCAGCGAGGCCTCCTCCAGCTCCTCGCGGAACTCCTTGCCCTCCCAGTCGTCCTGCTGCCAGTACCAGACGAAGGCGCGCTTCGCGCCGAGGGTCAGGTATTCCTCGAGCGAGCCCATGGGGTAACGTTCGCAGTCGTTGGCCGAGTCGAACTCGACGTGGGCCTGAACCGGCGTCTCGCCATGCCGGTAGGCCAGGAAGGTGACGCCCTCCTCGACCATCCGATCGATCTGGAGCTGGGCCTCCCAGTCGCCGTACTGCCAGTCCTCGGACTTCGGGCTCCAGCGCACGCGCTCGACCCCCAGGAGCCGGAGCTTGCCGCCGTTGTAGCCTTCGCTGCTCTCCGCGACCACGCTGGCGCGGTCCTTCAGGTACCAGCAGAAGTTCAGGCTGCCGTGCTCGGCGGCGAAGGCCAGGACCTCGGGCGGGAGGGCGTTGGCGTTCCAGCCAAGGGGGTAATCGGCGAGCGGGGGCGCCTCGTCGTGGGTGCGCACGACGATGTCGGCGCGGCGTGTGAACAGCCGAACCCAGAGGTGGAGCAGCTCACCGAGGGTGAGCCCCCAGGTGGCCCGCTGCCGCGCATGCACCGCCGCGAGGATCGGCGCCGCGGGGGAGCGTCGTCGGGCGAGCGCGGCCAGCAGCCTGGGTCCGGCCTCGGTGACGCGCGGCTCCTGGACCCCCTCGGCGAGGAGCTGGCTCAGCCACTCCCGCTCCGACAGGGTCCGCACCCCGCGCCGCGCGGCGTCGCTGAACTTCGAGCCGGCGTCTTTGCCATAGACCAGCAGGCTGGTGTTCCGCGTGACGCCGCTCGAGACGGTGGCGCCGAGCCGCTTCATGATCGCGGCTGCTTCTTCGCGCTTCATGGACTCGAGCGTTCCTGTGAAGACGACCGCCTGGCCGGTCCAGCTCATGTTGACATCTCCTGGGAGCGATGAGGATGAGGAGGCGCGTCAGCGCCGGACGTGTACGGTGAAGGACGTGGGGTCTGGCGTGAGCTCGTCGGGGTCCGCGGCGGTGGCCCAGGGCCCGCTGCTCAGGCTATCGCAGTCCAGGTCCCAGTCGTCGCCATGGGGCCCGAAGAAGGCGCCCATGCCCGTGACCGAGCCGTCGGGGTCGGGGTCGGACGCGGGATCTCCCAGGTCGGCGAAGGGGTCGTCCGCCGCCCAGAAGGCCGACAAATCGCCGGTCAGCTCGCCGCAGTCATAGACGGGCTCATCGGTGATGTTGCCCTCTCCGGAGATGCTCGTGGTGCGCGTGTAGGTGGCGGTCACGGGGTCACCCCAGTAGCCGAGCTCCTCCAGCTCATCGATCACCGAGCTTCGCAACGACGAGGACCCCCCGTTGAGCCACCCGTCCCCCACGGCGCCGTCGTTCCCGCACAGCAGCAGGTGGTCGATGGTGCCGCCGCCGCCCGTGCCACCCGTGACCGTGAAGCCCTGCAGCAGCGCCGCGCGGATGGCCTGCGGCTGCTCTCTCGCGAGGGGCTCGCGCGCGTCGGCCAGGAGATGAGCGAGGGCTGACTGGGAGATGTGCGCGTCTAGCAGCTCGAGGGCCGCGCTGGCGAAGGCGGCCGTGGCCTCGGGCTCGAGCGCCCGGATGGCCTCCCAGGGGAGGTCGAGCCGGAGCAGCCGCTGCGCGACCTCGTCGTGGTTGCGGACCCTCAGGGGGCCCGTGGCGCGGGTGCGCCAGAGGGGCCGCAGCCCGCCGGGGGAGGGGGTGGGATCCGCGATCCCAGGCAGCGCCCGCGAGAGGGTGCGGTAGAGGCGATCACGCCAGCGGAGCGCCGGATCGCGCCGGATGTTCTTGCGGTAGTCGTCTCTCAAGACCGAGCGGGCCACGCCGGACCAACGGTAGACCGTATGGTAGCGAATGGGCGGGCTGGGCAGCCTGTCCTCGCGTCGTCTCGCACGCCGCACTCGAAGTACGACGCGGGGTAGCGGGCGGTCATGCGGGTGAGGAGTCCGCGGAGCGCGGCCCAGAGGGCTGGGCCCTGAGCCCGACGCTCGTGCCACTGATAGACCAGATCGTGCAACGCAGCTCGCATGTTCGCGCCCTCGCGCAGAGACTGTATTGCGGGTGGAGGGTGTCGGGAAGGAGCGCTGTGGTGTGCTACGCTACAGGGCCAATCATCGCAAGCGACCTGCGTGTAAAGGGTCGCGAGTAAACGCAGGTCACATGCGTTTATCGGGGGCGGTCTTCGAAGCCCGAACTTCTTCGATGTCCCAGGCCGAGGTTCTTCGAGGGAGGTGCGCGCAGGGCGCGCGC
>CAZKWG010000404.1:0-7275 GCA_964556105.1 uncultured Enterobacterales bacterium
CCGCCGGCCTGCCCCTCGAACTCGGTGGCCTCGGCCTGCGCCTGCATGTTCGCCAGGTTCTGCTGAAGCCCGGCCATCATCGAGCCGAGCGCGCCAGAATTGAATGGATCGGACATCTGAGCTTCCTTCAGGGCTGGTCGAGCAGCGCTTGGAGGGTGGAGAAGGCCTGCGCCCAGGTCTTGTCGAGCGCCGCGCGCCGCGCGTCGTCCTCGAGGGCCTCGCCGCCGCTGTGCACCATGGTCAGACGAGACTCGTCGCCATCGCGCGCCAGCTTGAACGCGATGTGCGAGCCGCGCAGCTCCGAGCCGCCCACACGATCGAAGGCGATCTCCAGGTGCGAGGTCGGCCTCCAGGTGTGAATCAGCCCGCGGGCCTCGTCCGTCTCCGCCGCGCCCTCCTGAGAGAGCACGACGCGCCCACCCTCCCGCGGCTCGAGGCGTGCGGCGTGGGCGAACCAGCGCGCGAGGCCCTCTCCGGTGGAGAGGATGTTCCAGACCGCGCGCGGAGGCGCCGCGATGTTGATCTGCCGTCGTATGGCGGGCACACACCCTCCGAGGAGCACCCTTGAGACTACCTTGTCGGACACCCGGGATCCAGCGCCGCGGCGCTCTTCGTGCCGCGCGCGGCGGGCGACTACTCGCGCTGAATCAGGTGCATCAACGACATCGCCGCGATGATGATCGGGAAGATGGTGCCGATCCCGAAGATGCCGAAGACCCAGGGCAGGAACCAGGCGATGGCCGCGACGCCGATCGCCGTGCTGATCCCGATGGTCCGCGTGATCGACCAGGCGCGCCCGCCGGCCACTCGCTGGCGCAGCCCGTGCCAGAGCACGTGCCCTCCGTCCAGCGGCCACATCGGCAGCAGGTTGAACAGGCTCCAGAACACGGTCAGCCGCAGCAGGTTGTCTACCAGCCAGGGCAGCGGGTGCGGCGCGCGCCCGTCGATGACGAGCAGCACGACGAAGGCCACGACGCCGAGGAGCAGGCCCGCGATGGGGCCAGCGGCCGCGGTGTAGAAGCCCTCTTTCGCCCTCGGGTTCCGCCCGTACTCGCACAGGCCGCCGAAGCCGTGCAGGACGATCTGTCGCGGGTTCAGGCCGAGGCGCTTGCCCGTCAGGGCGTGGCCGAGCTCGTGGATGAGGATGGAGAAGAAGAACATCAGGGCGTAGAGCGTGCTGGTCGCCACATCCGCGGCCGAGGCTGGCCTGCCGCTCAGGATCATGAAGGCGATGACGAAGAGCGCCGACCCGGTCACGAAGATGGGTACGCCAGAGACGCGGCCGATGAGAATGGGGTTCATCTCCCAGAGCTAACGCGCTCGAGCCTGCCAGGGGGCGCCCGGACAGGCTACCTTGAGCGCATGCGCACGAACGGCTACGACCCCTTCCGCTTCGAACGGCCTCGGCCCGAGCCGGTGGATGGGCCGCTCCCTCCGCCCGTCGCGCTGGTCGAAGACGACGATCTGCCGCGCTCTCCGCGCTGGCGGTACTGGCTGGGCTTGACGTTGATCGCCCTCTTCGTGGTCGATCTCACCGCTCGGCTGATCAGCCTGATCGCCCGCCCGACGGGGGGCGACTCGGCGCCCGAAGACCTCCTGTCGAGCGTGCCCTAGGAGCCGGCGATGGTCCCCTCCGCGACCGAAGGTCTGAGACGCCCGATCGCCATCTGGCTGCTCTGCAGCGCGGCCATGGTCGTGCTCATGGTGCTGGTCGGCGGCTGGACCCGGCTGACGAACAGCGGTCTCTCCATCGTGGAGTGGAAGCCGATCAGCGGCGTGATCCCTCCGCTCTCGGAGAGCGCCTGGCTGGCGGAGTTCGACCGCTACAAGCAGTTCCCTGAGTTTCACAAGGTCCACAGTCACTTTGAGCTCGGCGACTTCAAGCGCATCTACTTCTGGGAGTACTCCCACCGCCTGCTCGGGCGGCTCACCGGCCTGGTGTTCGGCCTTCCCCTGCTCTTCTTCACGCTCAAGCGCGCCCTCGACCGCGCCCTGACGGTGCGGCTCGTGGGCCTGCTGTTTCTGGGCGGGCTTCAGGGCTTCATCGGCTGGTGGATGGTGAAGAGCGGCCTGAGCGAGCGGGCGGACGTCTCCGCCGTGCGGCTGGCGACCCACCTGGGGATGGCCTTTCTGCTCTTCGCGGCCCTGCTCTGGACGGCGCTGGACCTGCTCCGCGTCGGCGCGCGGGCGGGGGGCCCCGGCGCTGGGACGCGCATCGGCGCCGGGCTGTGGGTCTTCGTCTTCCTGACGGTGCTCTCCGGCGCGCTCGTGGCGGGGCTGAACGGGGGGCACACCTACAACACCTTCCCGCTGATGGGCGGGGAGCTGGTGCCTCCCGGGCTCCTGGCGATGCAGCCCTGGTGGCTGAACCCCTTCGAGAACCCGGTCAGCGCGCAGTGGAATCACCGCGTCATGGCGATCTCCCTGACCGTGACGGCGCTCGTCGCGCGCGCCACCCTGGGCCGGGCCAGCCCCGAGGCGCGTCGGGCGGCCAACGTCATGGTCGCCGTCGTGCTGCTGCAGGCAACGCTGGGCGTCGCCACGCTGCTCAGCGTGGTCTGGGCGCCGCTCGCCTCCAGCCACCAGATCGGCGCGCTCACGCTGCTCGGCGTGGTCACCTGGCTCAACCACACCCTGAGGCGGCCCCGGGCCTGAGGGAGGAGACGCGCGTGCCGCCTATCGGACAACGCCTCGGCGCCGCCATCACCCCTCGCGGGGCGCGCACCGTCTCGCGCATCCTCGACGCCGCCGGTCGCCTCTTCAGCCAGGCCGGCTTCGAGCGCGCCTCCATGCACGACGTCGCCGAGGCCGCCGGCGTCTCCAAGGGGCTCCTGCACTACCACTTCAAGTCGAAGGAGCACCTGCTCATCGAGGCGCAGCGCGCGATCTTCCGGCTCATCTACCGGCGCTTCGAGGACCGCTTCCGCCGAGGCGAGCGCGGGCTCGACCCCGCCTTGGAGGCCCTGGACGCGCTGTGGCAGGCGGTGCGCGATCTGCGCGTTCAGACGCCTTTTCTGGTCGAGACGGCCAGCCTGGTCTCGCGCGAGCCCGCCGTGGCCGAGCAGGTGGACAGCTTCTACGGCGAGGCGATGGGGCTGCTCGAGCAGGGGATCATCGAGGTCTTTCGCGATGATCTGCGCGCGCTGGTCCTGCCGCCTCGGCGCCTGGCGCGCCTCGTCCGTGTGGCCCTGCACGGGCTGATCATGGACCTCGCGCTGGCCCGCAGCGAGGCCGACCTCGCCCTCATCGACCAGTCCTACGCGGATCTGCGGGCGCTCCTCCGGAAGAACCTGCTCTCTGGGGCTCTCTCATAAGTCAGTTCGCGCCGGCGGGCTCAGCCCGAGGTCTTGCGTCTCCGCCAGGCCAGCGCTCCCCCCGCCACGGCGGCGAGCCCCAGGGCCAGCGCCCAGGGTGGAGGCCCGATCGGCTGGACCCAGGTGACCTGCAACGGCACCCGAACCTGCCCGAGCCCAGGTCGGACGCCCAGGCGGCTGAGGGCCGAGCGCGGCTCGAGCGTCGCCGTCGCCGTGAGCGTGCCGTCGAAGAAGATGGTCCTCGAGCCCGGGATGGGAGAGAAGGGCGCCTCGGGCGGCACGATGTTCAGCACCACCGTCGCGTCCGGCTTCAGCTCCACCTTCGAGCTCTCGGGCTCCAGCCCGGGCTTCGAGAAGCGCAGGCTGTCCAGATCGACGCTGATGCGGTCGAGGCCCGAGCGCAGGGTCAGGGTCACCTGCTGTTCTCCGACCGCGGTGACCTCGGCGCTGAGGTCGTACGCGGCGATCTCCCGCTTGACCTGCGCCTCCAGCTTGCGCCAGGGCAGGTTGTCCTCGTAGGTCTTCACCCAGGCGAGCGGCTCGTCGGTCCGCGCCGCCAGGGTCCTGCCCTCCCCTGCGATGCGGAAGAAGGTGCTCTGACCGTCCCGCTCGACCTTTCCCATGTGCAGGCTGACGGGCAGGATGACGTGATCGACGCTCAGCGCCGTCAGCCCGGACTCCAGGTCCCGGGCGCCGCGGATCATCCCGCAGCCTGATCCGCCGGCGAAGGCGTAGGGGCTCTCGGGCGCGGGCTGATGGCAGAGATCGCTGGCCATGACGAGGAACTCGATCGCCGGGCCGTCGGGCGCGCGCAGGCGCTCGATGGCGGTGGCCAGTGCCAGCCCGAGATCGGAGGGGCCGCCTGGCGAGAGCGGCGCGCTCTCCAGCCTGAGCGCCAGGGCCTCGCGCTCGTCGGCCGTCACCGCGGTCCGCGGGAGCAGCTCCACGATCGCGTCCGAGAAGCTCAGCACCTCGATCGCGTCGCCCTCCGGCAGCGTCCGAACCAGCGCGCCCAGCGCGCCGCGCAGCGCGTCGAGGTCCGCCTGCGGCGTGCCGCCGGTGTCCAGGAGAAACAGGTGATCTGCGGCCAGCGATCGGTCTTTGTAGACATCCAGCAGCTCAGCGCGAGGGTCGTTCGCCAGGGCCGCGGAGACGATGAGCGAGGTGAGCAGCATGAGGCATGGACCTTAAACGAAGCCAGGGCGACCCGCCAGCCTCCCGCACGACCAGAGCGCTGTCGTTTCTCCGAGACGTGTTAGGATATCCGGGCTCCAGAGGAACCCCTCCCCCCGCACGACCACGGGAGCCCCTTGTCGTCCAGGCCAGCCGAGAACTCCGGCCCCCTCGAACAGGCGTCGAGCCTGGACCAGGATCTTCGCGCCGCGCCGCTGGTCGCCGGGCGATACCGGCTCAAGCGCGTGATCGCCCGCGGCGGCATGGGCATGGTCTATCTGGCGGAGCACGCGCAGCTTCGGCGGCCGGTCGCCCTGAAGGTGCTCACGCCGCCCCCTGGCTCGGACGACGACGGGAGCTTCCAGAAGCGGTTCCAGCTCGAGGCGGAGACCCTGGCCGCGCTGGACCACCCGAACATCGTCACGCTGTTCGACTACGGGCAGATGGAGGATGGTCGGTACTTTCTGGCGATGGAGTACATCGAGGGGCCCCGTTTCACGGACATCGTCCGCGATGGGCCGCTCTCGCCGGATCGCGCCCTGCGGCTGCTCCTCCAGGTCTGCGCGGCGCTCCGCTACGCGCACCGCCGCACCCTCGTTCACCGCGACCTGAAGCCGTCGAACCTGCTCATCCGGCTGGACGACGAGGGCAACGAGCAGGTCAAGGTGGTGGACTTCGGGCTCGTGAAGGTCGCGGAGGCCGATCAGAGCCTGACCAAGGCGGGCCACGTCCTCGGCTCGCCGCACTGCATGTCTCCGGAGCAGGTCAACGGCGGCGACGTGGACGCGCGCGCCGACATCTACGCGCTCGGTGTGCTGCTCTTCCGCTCGGTCTCGGGGGCCTATCCCTTCCACGGCTCGACGGCCGCGGCGACGATGATCGCCCACGTCAAGGAGCCGACCCCCGCGCTGGCCAGCGTGGCGCCGGATCTCGCCGTACCACCTGGACTGGAGGCGCTCATCCAGCGGTGCCTCGCGAAAGCACCGGAGGAACGCTATCAGAGCGTAGACGAGCTCATCCGCGACATGGCCGCCTGCCTCAATGTGCCGGTGGATCAGTTCCAGTCCGTGAGCATCTCGCAGTCCTCTCTTCAGAAGAGCCCGCTCGCGCTGAGCGAGGCCGAGATCGATCTGCCCGAGCCCGAGCCGCGCAGCAACCGCGCGCTGCTGATCATCCTGGCCTTGCTCGCGCTGATCGTCGCGGGCATGACTGCGCTCTTGCTGATCCCGATGCTCGGCGACACCGCGCCGCCGCCTCCGGCCACGACGGCGGCGCCCGAGCCTCCCCCCGCCGTCCCCGCCTCGCCGCCCGCGCCGGAGGCCGCGCCCCCGGCAGCCGCGGCGACGCCCGACGCCGCCCCGGCAGGTACGCCGCCGGCCTCCAGCCCCGAGACTCCGGCCGCGCCCGCGACGACCAGCGGCAAGAATCAAGGTACAAAGCGTCAGAGCGGCGGGACCAGGCCCGAGCAGAGCGCGCCGACGACCACGAAGCAGGACGGCAAGAAGGACGCGCCCGACGGCTATCTGGGCCTCCCCGAGGACTTCTGACGCGAGATCCTGTATCCTTGGGGGCTCACGGAGCAGGCGGATGAAGGGCCGGATGATGAGAGGCCGGGTGCGGGCGCTGTGCGGGCGGGCGACGCTCTGCGGCGTGTTGATGGCGGGGCTGCTCACGCGGGACGCGCTGGCCGACCCCAAGGATGACGCGCGGCGCCACTTCGTCGCCGGCCTCGAGGCGGCGGCGCGCCAGGACTATCAGACGGCCCTCCAGGAATTCCTGGAGGCGCAGGCGTCCTGGCCACACCCTGCCACCGCCTTCAACATCGCCCGCTCCTACGCGGATCTTCAGAACTATCCAGAGGCGGTCTCCTGGTATCGTCGTTACCAGGAGATGGCGCCGGACAAGGCGGACTCCGTCGAGCCCGCCATCGCCGCCCTCGAGGCGCGCATGCGCCCCGCCGCGCCCGTCCAGCGCGACCCCACGCCCAGCGCTCCCGCCGCGGTGGCCTCGGCGACGCCGGCTGAGCTCGAGCGTCTGCGCGACATCGCCGCCGAGCTCGAGGCCCTGAGCCGCTCGCTGGCGACGCGCGCCCCCGAGGCTCCGCCGACCGGCGCCGAGGGGCCCAGCGCCGCCCCCGCGCCGTCCGACGCCGACCCGAGCCCCGGGGAGGCGCCCGCGGAGTCCAGCGCGGCCCTGTTGAGCGAGGCCTACGAGCGCGTCGTCATCACGGCCTCGCGCTACGGGCAGGAGCCGCTGGACTCGCCCAGCACGGTCTCGGTGATCACGGAGGAGGATATTCGCCTCTCCGGCGCTACGAACATCCCGGACCTGCTGCGCCGCGTGGTCGGCGTGGACGTGATGTCCCTGTCCGCTTCGCAGCCGGATCTCTCGATTCGCGGCTTCAATCGTGAGCTCTCCAACAAGGTGCTCGTGCTGATCGACGGGCGCTCCGTCTATCTGGACGTGCTCGGGGCCGTGATCTGGTCGCACCTGCCCATCTCGCTGGCCGAGATCGAGCGCATCGAGATCATCCGCGGCCCGGGCTCAGCCGTCTACGGCGCCAACGCCGTGACCGGCGTAATCAACATCATCACGCGCACGCCGGGGCAGGGCCGCAACGTGGCTATGGCGGAGGCTGGGAACCCGGGCTACCTGCAGGGCAACGCCGTGGTGACGGGCGGACGCGAGCAGACGACCTGGCGCGTGAGCGCCGGGCTTCAACAGGCGGGCCGCTGGTCGCAGCACGTGGACGCCGCGTCCTACGGGAGCCTGGACACCTGCCTCGCGG
>CAZKWG010000405.1:0-7271 GCA_964556105.1 uncultured Enterobacterales bacterium
GCGAGGGCGAGGGCGAGGGCGAGGGCGAGGGCGAGGGCGAGGGCGAGGGCGAAGGCGAGGGCGAGCCCAGCCCTTCAGCGCGCCTGTCGGGGACCACGCGCCTGCCGGACGGCTTCGCGCTGAACGGGAAGCGCGCCGACGAGACGGCGGGGACCTCGATAGAGGGTGACAGCGACCTCAACGGCGACGGGTTGGCCGACCTGGCCATCGGCGCGACCAACAGCACTGAGGGGGCGACCTCGGGCGGGGTGATCTACGTCGTGCTCGGTCCCATCACGGAGGATCGAAGCCTGTCCGACGCCGATCTCGTGCTCGCGGGCGACACGACGTCGGGTTATGTAGGTTGGTCGATCGCCTCTGTGCCGGACCTGGACGGCGACGCGATGGACGAGCTGCTCGTGTCCGCGCCCGGCTACAACGCCATCCCGGGCAGCGCCTGCCTGGTCGCCGGCGGGAGCGTAGGAGACCTCCGTTACTCCGAGCTCGACCGGTGCTGGACGGGGGAGGGCTCGCAAGACACCGCCGGGGCCGGGACGGCCAGCGGCGACTACGACGGCGACGGCGTCGGCGATCTGGTCGTCGGCGCGCCGCTGAACGACACGTTCTCTGCGGACGGCGGCGCGGCCTATGTCGTGTACGGACCGGCGGAGGAGGGCGGCGGGCTGGGCGCCGCCGACGTGCGGATCTACGGGGCGACGACCTACCTGGGCCTGGGGGCCTCGGCGGCGGACGGCGCGGACCTCGACGGCGACGGCGTGGACGAGCTGATCGTCGGCGGCTTCGGCTACAACAGCGGCGGTCGGGCCTGGGCGGGCGCCGCCTTCGTGTTCTTCGGGCCACCCTCGAGCGGGGTCAGCACGGACGCCGACGCGGTCTTCTACGGTCACGGCACCAACTGGTACGTCGGCGATGAGGCGGACTCTCTCTCGACAGGGTCGGACGTGGACGGAGACGGCACCCCGGACCTGCTGCTCGGGGCCTACGGGTACCAGGAGGGGGAGTCCGCCGCCGAGTCCTACCGAGGCGCCGCCTTCCTCGTGTCCGGCGCGTCCGTGGACGGATCGCTGGACCTGACCTTCGCCGACGCCTCGCTCCTCGGGGAGGATCCGAGTAACTACGCCGGCTACACGGTCGAAGGGCTGGGCGATCTGGACGGCGACGGCTTCGGCGATCTGATGGTCGGCGCGCCCCAGCTCAGCGGCTACGGCTCCTACAGCGGGCGCGCCTACATCCTGTACGGGCCGGTCGAGGGCAGCGCGTCGCTGGCCGACGCGGACGCGATCTTCGAGGGCGACGCCACCTACTGGCAGGCCGGCGCCGCCGCCGCGGGGGGACAGGACTGGACGGGCGACGGGGTGCTCGATCTCGCCATCGGCGCGTCCGCAGCGGAGGGAGACGCGGAGAAGTCCGGCGCCGTCTTCCTCATCCCCGGTCTGGCGCCCTGACGCCAGGCGGGGCCTCGTGCGGAGCGAGGCCCGAGCCGCCTCACCCCCCCAGCGGTCGCGGCAGCATGAACAGCAGCCCCAGCACGCCGATGCCCAGCACGCCCAGCGCGGCGAGCAGGGCGCAGCGCAGGAGGAAGCCGTACAACAGCGAGGTCTTCGGGGTCTCGGATTGTTCCCCTAAACGAAACAGTCCAGCCACCCAGCGCATCATTGTCCCCACCCCGGGACGGCGGAGCAGGCCCAGGCCCAGGCCCGCCAGGAGCGAGAGCAGCACCGCGCCGTCACCGCCCAGCTTCTGCAGCGCGACGACCGCGAGACCGGTGATGGCCAGCCAGACGCCGAGCTGTACGCGGGGGGTGCCGATGGGCAGCGCGCGCGGGAGAGCCCGGGTCGCCCAGCTCCGCGCCAGCCCCAGGACCAGGCCCGCCGCCAGGAGCAGCGCGAGCGGGCCGCGCAGCCAGCCTTGCAGGTAGAGCACGGAGAGCGAGACCGGCTGATCCGCGCCGACCCAGTACTGGTTCCAGGTCAGCTCGGTGCCGCCGGTGGGGATCTCCACCTCGATGGGGGTTGCCGCGCCGCCCATGTCCATCGGGCCGGCCGTGGGGTTCTCCGCCAGGGCGCCGCTGGAGGGTTGGTACCAGACGCCGCGCCCGTTGTAACGTTGGGGCTCGACGTCGCCGAAGAGACGGGAGTAGCGGTTGCGGGCGGGCAGGCGCAGGGTCCAGGAGAGCGAGGACACGGGCAGGTCCAAGGTGGGCAGCGCGTAGGCGCTGAGGCCGAACATGCCGAAGGCCGGGCCCTGGGACTCGAGCACGACGACCAGGGTGAACGCCTCGGGGCGGTCGCCGCCGTCCGAGCGCTTGAGCGGGAAGAGCACGGCGCCGTCGGCGCTCTGGCTGGGCACGACCGGCTCGTCGTCCAGGAAGGCGGTGCGCACGCGGGCGCCCTCGGGCAGGCGCAGGGCGAGGGAGTGCCGCAGGCGGTTGCGCAGGGTGATGCGCAGCTCCGTGAGCGCGGTGCCCTCGGCGGAGACGGCGCTGATGGCCTCGACCTTGTCGATGGAGCCGCTGGCGGGCTCCTTCTCCGGCATGGCGGTGGCGGCCAGCTTCACGGTGGTCGCCGGGTCGAGCACGCGCCAGGCCATGAGCAGCGGGCTGACGGCGCTCTCGACGACCGCGTAGGGGAGCTGCCGGACGTCTACGGGCAGCGCCCCGCCCGGGTCCTGCGACTCGAGGAGGAGGTTGCCGTTGACCTCGGCCGCCAGCCAGCCGTACTGCCGCTCCAGGCCGAGGCCGCGGGGCAGCGGCACGCCGAAGGGGGCGCCGCTCTCGGGCAGCGCGCGGCGCAGGCGCAGCGAGACCTCGAAGCTGTTGCGCACGGGGAAGGCCGTCTCGCCGCGCAGGAGCTGGCCGCCTTCGGCGGGCTCCAGGGTGTGTCGGAAGGCGCCCTCACCCTCGGCGGAGACCAGGGTCCAGCCGTCGGGCAGGAAGATCTGGAACTCCCGCGCCCCGGCGTAGAGGATGCTGTAACGGAAGACGGTGAACAGCTCGAGCGCGTCCTCGCCGAGCGAGAGCAGGTTCAGGCTCTCGGCGTAGATGCGGGCGCTCTGGCCCTCCTCCTCGCCGAGATCGCGGTAGCCGACGAGGTGGACGCGGCTGCTGCTGGAGAGGTTGGCGTCCAGCGCGGTGCTGCTGGCGGTGCTGGTGACGGTGGCGCGGACGGTGTTGCGCAGGCGCGGCTCGAGGCCGGGCACGGGGAAGACGGCGGAGAAGCGGGTCACCGGGGTCTTCGCCGCGAGGAAGTCGTACTCCAGCGAGCCCTTCGGGCCCTTGGGCGGCACGAGCAGATCCACCGACAGCTCTACCTCGCCGCTCTGTTGGGTGACCCAGACGTGGTAGCCGTCGCGCGTCGAGAGGGGGATGGGCTGGCCGCCGGCCTGGGCGCGGACGATCACGACCTCCTCGCCGATCACCGGCACCATCTTCCAGCGGCCGGGCCCGGCCAGCGTGACGCCCAGGCGCAGGTTCAGGGCCAGCACGCCACCCTGGGCCGCGCCCGTGTAGACGGACGAGCCCAGCACGACGGGGGCCACCTGCGGAGGGCGATCGGCGCGGGCGTTGGTCGCGTCGCGGACGGCCTCGTAGCGGGAGAGCGGCACCTCTGCCGTGGCGCCCTCCGGCGCGGGCGGGAGCAGGGCGGGGGTGGTCTGTTCGGCCACGCTGGCGGGCGGGGAGGGGGGCGCGGCTCTTGCGGGCGCGTTGTTCAGCTCGCCGCCGTCCACATAGCCCAGGTTGGTGGACAGGATGCTGTCGAACTGAGCCTCGGCCGCGGCGTCGGCGGCGTCCATGTCCTCGGCGCGCGCCGGGCTCCCCGTGAACAGACCCAACAGAAGCAGGGGCGCCACCAGGGGCGCGGCGACGCGCGCGACCGAGCGGCGCGCACCGAGCAGCAGGGCGGCGACCAGCGTAGAGGCCAGCAGCGGGAAGAGGGTGAGCGCCCAGAGGCTGAGGCCCAGCGCGCCGATGACGACGACGTCGCGCGGGCGCACCTGTCGCCACATCCCGCGCAGCGAGGGCGGGGTCTGTAGCGCCGAGGCCAGCCAGGCGCGGCCGACGCGCGTGTAGAGATCCCAGAGCAGCGCCAGATCCAGGCCCCAGAGCAGGCGGCGATGCACGCCGGGGATGACGTGGGCGACCAGCAGCAGACCCAACACGGCGAGTCCGATGCGGGCGCGCGAGCTCTGGCCCCGCAGGGCGCGCAGGGTCAGGGTGAAGGCGGCGATCAGCCCGGCCCAGCGCAGCAGGGGGACGCCGTCGCGGTCCACCCAATAGAAGCCGACCTCGGCCGTCTCCTGGCCGGGCAGCAGGCGCTCGAAGCTGTACTGGGTGCCGGTGAAGGGGAAGCTGGAGAGGACCTCGCCCGCGCTGGCCTTGGACTGGATCTCCGCGCGGTACAGCCCGCGCCGCTGGGAGAGGATGCTCTCGTAGCTGCCTTTGCTCTCCCAGCCGCGGTCTCCGCCGGCCCAGGCCGAGCGTACGCCCAGCGCGCCGTCCAGGAAGTAGAGCAGCCGTCGAATGGGATCGTAACGAAGATGAGAGGTCTGGGACAGGTTGGCTTGAAACCCGAACGGCAGGACGCTGTCCGGCAGGTAGAGGTGCCAGGTGGTCGAGACGACGTCCACGTCCAGGCTGGGCAGGGTCAGCGCGCGGTGCCCGAGCAGGCCGACCGGCGCCTGAGCGCGCTTGTAGGCCAGCTCGATGATGAAGCTGCTCTCCGGCGCGTTGTCCGCGGTGGGGATCACGAGGGTCTGGCCGGGGCTGAGATCCAACACGGTCGAGAGCTGGTCGCGGTTGGCCTCCAGGATCTCCAGCCAGAAGCCGGGGCGCGCGTCGTACAGCGCGGCGATGCCGGACAGGGTCTCGCCCTCGGCGACGAGGTGGGTGCGCCCGACGCCGGGCCGCAGGCGCTCGCTCTGCTGCAAGGGGAAGAGCAGGCTCTCGACGTCGCCGGCCATCGACACGGCGGGGCGCACCGGCCGGCCGTCGATGCGCGCGTGGGTGAGGGTGGAGCCGGGCGGCAGCGTCGCCGAGAGGTACTGGCGCGTGCTGTTGCGCAGGCGGAGGCGCAGCTTGCCCACCTCGGTGCCGTCCTCCAGCAGCAGCGTGCTGGCCTGCACGTCGTCGATCAGCGTGTCGGTGAGGACCAGGTCCGCCTGGCGTTTGACGGCCAACGCGATCTCCGGCGCGCCCGTGAGATCGAAGCCCAGCAGCAGGGGGCGCCCGGCCAGATCCAGCAGGCTGGGCGGCAGCTCGCGCGCGTCCAGCGTGGTCACGCCCTCGGCCTTCTCCACCGTCACGCCCAGACCGGCTGGGCCCTGCACGCCGAGGTGGCCGCGCAGGGGCGTGCCCTCGGGCAGGACGGGGACGGGCATGCGCAGGACCAGGGTCCGCTCCAGATCCATGGGGAACTGGAAGTGAACGCGCACGCTGGCCTGGTCGGTCACCACATAGCGCAGCAGCACGGTCAGCCGACCGGGCCCCTCGCTGCCGGCGGGGGGAGGCGCGCTGTACCACTGCAGCACGGCGTCGCCGGTCACGTCCAGGACCTCCAGATCCGCGGGCAGCGAGAGCGTGAAGCGATCGGCCTCGCCCTCGCTGAGCTGCCACTCCACCGCGGTGACGCCCTGCACCAGCGCCTCCTGCAGCGTGAAGATCGTCTCGACCTCCGCCTCCAGCTTCGCCGCCAGCAGCGGCTGGTCCTGGACAAGCCGCTTCCAGGAGAGGTCGAGATCGGCGCGCCCGTCGAGCTGGCCGGTGATCCGTGTCCCGCCGGCCTCTTCGCGGGAGCCCACCAGCGCCCCCTGCGCCAGCGTGGCGTCTACCCCGCTCTCCGGCAGCCAGATGGAGAGGGCCGTAGGACCGGCGGGCGGCAGCGAGAGGGCGAGCTGTCGGCGGAAGCGGTCGTCCTCGCGCCCCTGGAAGAAGCGCAGCTCCAAAGCGTGGACGCCGGGTCCGGGCACGCCAACCGTGTACTGTTCACCATCCAAGAGCAGCGAGGTCTGTTTGCCGTTCAGCAGCACCTGGCCCACCGAACAGTCCGCGCCGATCACCGGCACGCGGTTGTGCTCCTGGCCGGGCGGCACGAGCAGCCTCACGCGCAGGGTGCCGCTGAAGACGCCGCGCTGAAAGGAGCCCTCGACGCTGCGATCCAGGTGCAGGACGGCGACGGGCGCGGGCGGCTGCTCGTCCTCGGCGCGGAGCTGGTCGAGCATCGTCTCCCAGCGATCCAACGGCACCGAGACGGTCCCCTCCTGGGCCAGGGCAGGGGAGGGGACGAGCGCGAGGGAGGCCAGCAGCAGGGCACGGGTCAGCATGGGCGAATCCTCGTGGAGTTCGCCCCTGTATCGCGCCGCCTCGCGCCGCGAAGGGCGCGTTACGAAGGCGTTACGTGCCTCAGCGGCAGAGCACCATCATCCGCGTGGTGGTGTCGGCCAGGATCTCCACCTCGAAGCTGTCGGCGCCGGTCATCGAGGGGCCGTGGCTGCAGGTGTAGCCGGCCGCGCTGCTGTGGGTCAGCGTGCCCGTACCCGGCGGGATGTTCAGGAAGAGGATGGCCGTGCCGGCGGTCCCGCCGCCCTCGGTCTCGGCGCCCTCGGCGAAGCCGCCCGAGACGGTGCCGCTGGTGTAGAGGGTGGTCTCGGCCGCCATGTCCAGCGAGAGCGTGACGCCGGGCAGCTCCTCGCGGTCGGGGTTGCCCTCGTCCGTCATGCTGATGGCGTACACATCGGCGTAGAGGTGGCCCTTCGTCGGGTCCAGCTCCATGCCCAGCGCGCTCGACGAGGCCACGTACTGCCGGATGGTGAACTCGTCCCAGGTGCCGTCGGCGTTGAAGACGTTGCGCAAGGCCGGGTAGCCCGAGAACGTCCCCGTCAGCGCCGTGACCACGTCCCAGGGCAGGTCCAGGACGATCTCGCCGTCGTCGTCCGTCGTGTAGGTGTCGCCCCAGTCGGTCGTGAACGTCATCCCCTCGATGGGGTCGCGGTTCTCGTAGTCATAGACCGCCAGGCTGAAGACCATGGACGGACCGGCGGTGTCGATGGGCGGGCCGGTGTCGTGGGTATCGCCGGTCTCCTGCGTGCCGGTCTCCTGGGTCTTGCCCGTCTCGTTGGTCTCGTCTTTTCCGCCGCAGGCCGCCAGCAGGACGGACAGGGTCAGGGTGCTCAGGATCACGGCGCCTCCGATGTTGTAGGGGGCAGCATACAGCATCTGGCTCGCTCCCTGTGCGTAGCGCACCCGCAGACACGCTCCTACCAGGCGCTGTGCGACA
>CAZKWG010000406.1:0-1510 GCA_964556105.1 uncultured Enterobacterales bacterium
GGGCAGCCCGCGGGCCTCCAGGGCGCGGCGCAGCGGGGGCATCCAGTCGGGGTTCTCGTACAGGATATGAATCATCCCGCCGGGCTATCGCGGTCTCGACATCGCGCCAGATGTGATCAAATCCATCACACTGTGCGTCTCGCCATCACAGATGCGGGCGCGCGGATTTCGAGGCAATCTGCTCCTTCTACAGGAGGTCTCATGCTCATCTCGCTGCTGGGTCTCGGGTGTTCGGGGGGTGCGGACAAGGGGCCGGGGTCAAACCAGGACACCGGGGACACCTCAGCGCCGGTGGTGGAGACGGTCACGGCGCTCGGCACCGGAGACGGCGCGCTCGACCCGGAGAGCGTGACCTGGACGCCGATCCTCGGCGAGGACGATGATCTCTCGGATCCGCGGGATCTCGGCTTCGACGCCAGCGGCAGCCTCTGGGTCGCCAACCGCGACGACGACCGCACCTTCATCGTCTTCGACCCCGGCACGGACGATCAGACCTACGACCGGCGCAAGGACGGCTACGCCCAGCACTTCATGGAGGAGACAGCGGCGCTCTCCTTCGACACGGGCGAGCAGTTCGGCTCCTGCGGCGAGAGCGAGAACACGTATAACGACCGGGGTGAAGCCAACGAATTCATGGGTCCGGTGCTCTGGTCCACCGACCTGGACATCTTCGCCGAGCAGAACCCGGAGGGCCTCGGCAGCCACCTGGACATGCAGCACGAGAGCCCGCTGTGCGTCGGCATGGCCTGGGAGACGGCGAACGTCTACTGGGTCTTCGACGGGATGAACAGCACGATCGTCCGATATGACTTCAACGAGGACCACGATGTCGGCCAGGACGATCACTCAGACGGCATCGTCTACCGGCTCGTCGAGCCGGAGGTCGAGCGCGTCGAGGAGGCGCCGGGCCACATGATGATCGACCACGCGACGGGCCTGCTCTACGTCGCGGACACGGGAAACGGGCGCGTGCTCCGCCTCGACACGGCCAGCGGCGAGCGAGGCGACGACCTGCGGACGCGCATGGAGGACCTCGACGACTACGCCGAGTGGGTGGACGTCGACTGGTCCACGCTGATCGAGGGCCTGGACCGCCCCGGCGGGCTCGCGCTCGACGCCGAGCGCCTCTATGTCGGCGAGTGGGGCACGGGGATCATCCACGTCTTCGACCTGGACGGCAACCCGCTTCAGACGCTGGACACGGGGTTGGGCGAAGGCGCGCTCTACGGCATCGAGATCGGGCCGGACGGGGCGCTGTGGGTGGCGGAGATCGCGACGCCGGGCGTCTACCGACTCGATCCACTCTGAGCACCTGCCCGGCGCCGTGAGACCGACAGAACGAAGCCCAGGATGAGCGCGCTCAAGCCACCGCTGGCGCTCGACGTGGCGCAGAGGCCCTTCGTCTCGTCCTGAGGAGCCAGCAGCTGCCGCGTGCCGGGAGGCTCGGTGCCAGTCTCGGACTCCTCGACGTCGTCGGGATCGGGCTGTTCTTCGCCCTCGCCCTCGCCTT
>CAZKWG010000406.1:1610-7239 GCA_964556105.1 uncultured Enterobacterales bacterium
CACCTTCACCTTCACCTTCACCTTCACCTTCACCTTCACCTTCACCTTCACCTTCACCTTCGCCCTCGCCCGAGCCGCTGAGCTCGCCGTCGAAGGTCGCCGTGAGCACATAGGGCCCGGGGAACTCATCTCCGTCCACATAGGTATCGACCGAGATCCAGACGTCGCCCGCGTCCACGTCCACGGAGACCTCGGTGTCGTCGCGGTCCAGACAGGCGTCCTCGGCGACGTCCGTCAGCACATGGACGTCCACGTCCACACCGGAGTCATCGCTGACGGAGACCGCGAGCGTCCCGCCCGTGGCCGCGGTGAAGTGGTAGAGCACCTCGGGCCCGCTCTCGTCGGTGCCCGCGGCGCAGTCGTAGGTGTCGAGCACGTCCGAGGCCGAGCCCGCCGTCCACCTGTAGTCGGTGTAGGGGAAGTCCTCGATCTCGATGGGATCCGCCTCGGTCCCCGTCTCCTCGCCATCTCGGATGTCGTCGTAGCGCATCGGCTGGTAGCCCGAGAGGTAGGACCAGCCAGACGTGCTGTTGAGCCGCGCCTTGGACGCGCTCCCCACGGCCTCGTAGAAGACGGGCACGCCCGCGTCGGTCTCGTAGGTGTAGAGCACCATGTGGCTGCCGGCGTCGTTGAGGATGTCAGCGCGCTCGATGCTGGAGACGGAGATGTCAGAGGCGTAGCCGTCCACCGTCGAGGTCGCGAAGTGGTCGGACTCCCAGACCATGCTGATGTAGCCCGAGCAGTCCACCCCGGCGGTGCACTCGAGGATCCCGTGCCACGAGTGGCTGCCTGCGCCGTAGCCGTCGTCGATCTGCTCGTCGAACTCTTCGATCGACATGTAGCCGCCCCAGTCGTAGGGCAGCCCGGTGTACGTACCCGCGGTGAAGTCGCTCTCATAGTCGGAGCTGCAGTCCGCGGTCTCGTTGTCGCTCGTCATGGTCCAGGTGTGGGTGACATAGGACGCGGCCGCGTCGAGCGCCGCTTCGCGCGTGACGCCGAGGGCCGGGAGGGCGAGCAGGAACAGGGTCATGGCGTCACCTCTCCCATATGGAGTCCGTCTGCCATCGGAGCCATCCAGACCAGGTGGCCATGACCGTCTACCGACAGGTCCGAGCCAGGCGCATAAAGACGCCCGGCGACCGGCAGATTGACCACCTTCCCCGTTCGAAGGGACAGGGCCTGACGGGACACTCGGATCGGGCTGTCGCTGACGACGGCCTCGATGACGAGCCAGCGGTGCGCTCCCCTCGACTGGATCCGGCCCGACGCCTTGAGCGCGTGGGGCAGCCGCAGCTCCCGGTCGCCCGCGGTGAGCACACGCGACTCCTGGTCCCAGCGCACGACCAGTGAAGGTCCCTGGAGGGCAAGCCCCGGGGCCGGCGCGAAGCCGCTGGAGGAGACGTTCGCGATGCCGCGGCTGTTCGAGAACACGTCCACCGCTCGGACGACGTCCCCATCGACGTCGAGCTGACACCCTGGTGGGACCAGGCCGGGCAGCATCACGCTGTCCACGAGCTGGCCTGTGCTCGCGTAGAGGTCCAGGCGACGGCGCCCGTCGTCGAGCACGAGGATCCCAGCGTCGGTCCAGGCCAGCGCGTCAGCGGCCGGGACAGCGAAGGAGCTCGCCGCGTCGCTCGCCCGGACCGCGTCCAGGCTCGGGTAGACGTGGACCTGCGCGGTCGCGGGGTTCCAGAGGGCGATCTGTCCCTCGGGACCGGCCGCCAGCAGGTCGGGCCCGAGGGCGGGGCTCTCGGGCATCGCCGCGACGAGCAGAAGGTCGGACCAGGGGATGGAGGCTGAACCTGCCTCAGCCGCAAACGCGGCGAGGCCCGAGGTCCAGGCGACCCCCACAAGCGTGAAGAAGCACCAGCGGCGCATGGTCGATCTCCCGAGAGCGGTCTTGAGGCCAGAACAGACCTTCGTCGTCCATTCTGACCCTATCCCGGTGCGCGGAGCATGGGTTCGGACTCGCATCCAATTTCGGTGTGATCGATTGGGTCACAATGTGGTCCAAACGATCACACCAAGGGGGCAGATAATGCGACAGAACGTGACCTTTCGGCGCGGGCGGGCCTCGACATAATCAGGTACTTTGAATACCTGATTTAACAGAGGGGGAAGCCATGCAGAAGCTCGTGATCGGTCTCGTGATCGTCTCCGCCTGTCAGCCTGGAAAGGCCGATGACAGTGCCAGTTCGGAGGACGGCGGCGCGTGCATCGCCGCCGCCGTGGAGGAGGAGGGCGCCATCGCGCTCCTCGACGGCGAGGGCACGCTGCTCTCGAAGGTGGACCTGGGCACGGAGGTGGACGGCATGGCCGTCGCGGTCGACGTGCACAACGTCCAGACGCTCTCCGACGGCGCGCGGGTGCTCGCCACGGTCATGCCCGTCGGCGACATGGAGATGGAGGGGATGGTCGAGGAGCTGGTCGTGGTGGACGTCGCGGCGAGCGAGGTACAACGCCGCATCACGCTCGGCGAGGATCTGCATGTCGCCCACGTCGTCACCGATGACGCGCTGGCCTGGGTCACGGCCTATGAGGCCGACCTCGTGCTGGAGGTGGACCTGGAGGCCGGGGAGATCGTCCGCACGATCGACCTGCCGGCGGGCACCGGCCCTCACGGCCTGCGCCGCCTGCCGGACGGCTCGGGCCTCGTGATCGCCGGCATGGGCGACGGCTCGATGCACCTCGTCGACCTGGAGAGCGGCGCGGTCGAGAGCTGGGATCTCGCCGGGCGCGCCGTGCAGGCGGGCGTGCTGCCGGACGGCTCAGCCGCCTTCGTGAGCGACTACGACTCCCGCCAGGTCGCGCGGCTGGACCTGGGCACGCGAACGCTCAGCCTCTTCGATCTGCCCGATGGCGCGGCGGGGCCGGTCCAGATCTACCCGACGCCCGACAGCGCCGGGCTGTGGGTGGCGGATCAGGGCTTCCTCGGGGAGGATCCGGCCGGCGAGCACCTGTATCGGCTGGACGCCGCGACCGGTGAGACCACGTTGACCGCGACCGTCGCGCCCGCGCCGCACGGCGTGGTCGTGCGCGCGGACGGCGCCGAGGTCTGGACCACGACGCTGGTGGACGGCACGGTGGACCGGGTCGACGCGGCGACCGGCGAGGTCCTGAGCAGCACCGCGGTGGGCGACGGGCCGAACGGGATCACCTGTACGCACGACGGCGCCGCGACGCCGTAGCTGCGCGTTGGTTGGGATGGTGTGACTGTTCAGGTCACACCGTAACCCAACTGATCACGCACCCTATCCTGGGCCGAGGGCCTGATCCGCTGGCGTGGCAGGTTATTACAGCGGTCTCGGGAGGCGGGGCGTCGCGAGGGCGCCCAACGCGCGCGCAGGTGTCCCGACAACGCGAAACCTGGCCCGATTCTTGCTTCGGATCCAAATCATGACCCCGCTCTTCCTCCTTCTCGTCCGCGTGGCCCTGGCCGACCCGCCGGCCGACCTCGATGCGCTGGTCCAACTGGCCCTGGAGCGCGACCCGACAACGGCTTCGCTCGGGTACGACGCCTCGGCCGCGCAGTCCAGAGCGCAAGGCACACGAAGGCCGATGGACCCCCAGCTCATGGTCGGGGTCGAGGCGCTGGGCGCGCCGATGGACGCGGTCGATCCGACCATGTTCATGGTGGGCGCCACCCAGATGTTCCGGGGTCCGGGCGAGGCGCGGGCGCAGGCGGCGATCCCCGCGCTGCTCGCGGAGCGTTCCGAGGCGGATCAGGCGCGAGTAGAGGCGGATCTCCGCCTCCAGCTCTGGCAGGCCGCGGCCCGGGTGCGGGCGTTGCAGGCGGAGCTTCGGCTCGCCGACGAACAGGCTCGCGCGGCGGGCGCGCTGCTGGAGGTGGCCCGGGTCCGCTACGGGGCTGGCGCCGCGCCGGGCGGCATGGGCTCGGGCATGGGCAGCGCGAGCGGGATGGGCGGGATGAACGCCCAGGACGGCGCCATGGGCATGGGCGTCTCGCCGCCCGCGGTGCGCGCCCGCTCGGGCGGCGGCGGCATGGCCGGAATGGGCGGCATGGGCGGCGCGGGCGGGGCAGACGCGGTGGTCGTGCCTGCTCCGATGGCAGGCTCCGAGGCGCCGCTCCCCACGACCGTCGGGGGCGGCGGTGGGTTGCCCGCGCTGCTCCGCCTGGACGCGGCGGTCGCGAAGCTGGAGGCGGATCGCGCGGCCCTGCGCGCCGATCTGGAGGGCGAGCTGGCCGTGCTCGACGCCTTCGTGGGCCAGGAGGGCGCCTCCGCCGTCAGCGCCTCCCCCGAGCGGTTCCTGGGCGCTGAGCCCGCCTCTGAGGCCCCCGAGACCCGCCTCGCGGAGATCGAGACGGCCCGCGCCGAGGCCGAGCTTCAGGCTGCGCAAATCGCGCGGCGCCCGGACTGGATGATCTCCGGCGCGCTGCGCATCATGCCCGAGGGCATGGTCGAGGGCGCGGATCTCTCCGTGGGCGTCGAGCTGCCCGTCTGGGGCGGCAAGCGGCAGGAGATCGACGCTCGCGCGGCCGAGCTCTCGGCGACCGAGCGGCGCGCCTCGGCGGTCGAGCGCGATCTCGTGGCCGCGCGCGCCCGTGCGGCTGCGGCGGTGGCGGCCGCGACCGCGCGCGCCGAGGTCCTGGAGAGCAACGCGCTCCCGAGGGCAGCGTCGGCGTGGACGGTATCCGTTCAGCGCTACGCGGCGGGCCAGGGGGACGCCGAGAGCGCGCTCCAAGCCTGGCAGATCTGGACCGAGCTGGGGCGCGAGGCCGTGCGCGCGCAGCGAGACGTGGAGCTGCGCGCGGCCGAGCTGGCGCGCCTGGGAGGGTCGGAGCCATGAGACCAGGCTGGTTCATCTTCGCGATCTCGCTCTACGCCTGTGATCGCTCCAAGAAGGCCGACGACATGGCGGACATGCCGGGGATGGCCTCTGGCGCTCCCCAGGCCGCGCCCGCCGATCCGCACGCGGCGCACGGCACCGCGACGCCCGACGCGACGAAGGCGGCGCCCGCCGTCGAGGTCTCCGCCGCCGCGATCACGGCGCTGGGCATCCGCACCGAGCCGGCCGCGGGTGGCGAGGCCCAGGTCAACGCCCGCGTCCCGGCGACGGTGGCCTGGGATCCCCTCCAGGTGGTGCGTGTGTCCACCCAGGCAGGTGGGCAAATTCGCACACTCTCCGTGCCGCGCCCCGGCGAGCTCGTCTCCAAGGGCCAGGTGCTGGCACGCCTCTACCAGCCAGAGCTGCGCGGCGCCTTCTCGGAGCTGCCGGTCGCGGCCGGGCTCGGCGAGCCCTGGCTCAGCGCCGCCCGGTCCAGGGTCCTGGCGCTGGGCGCCACCTCCGCCGAGATCGACGCGGCGATGGCCTCGGGTCAGATCCCGGAGACCACAGCGGTCCGCGCGCCATCGAGCGGCGTGGTGTTGGAGCGATCCGCGGCCGAGGGGGCCTGGATCGCCCCGGGCGCGCCCATCGCGCTGCTGGGGGATCCGAACGCGCTGGTGGTCGAGGCCGAGGTCAACGGTACCGCGCCCGCGACCGGCACCGCCGTGACCCTGCGCGACACCGCGACCGGTCAGACCTGGCCTGCCACGGTCTCTTCGGCGCTGCCTACGGCCAGCGCGGTCGGCGCGCGCATCCGACTGCGACCGGAGGGCGTCGTGCC
>CAZKWG010000407.1:0-7237 GCA_964556105.1 uncultured Enterobacterales bacterium
GGCGGCGGCGGGCGCGCCTACCGCGTCGGTCTCAACTGACCCGGCAGGCCAGGATCCGCTCCAGCCCCTCGACGAAGCCGTGGCCGCCGTTGCCCTGGGTCACCCAGGTGGGCGGGTGCTCCAGCCGCGGCAGAAAGCGGGCCACGTTCGCCACGCCGACGGACAACGGAAATGTTTTGAACATCGGCTCGTCGTTGGCGGAGTCGCCGAAGAAGGCCCAGGCGGCGGGGTCCATCGCCTCGCCCCAGCGGTCCTGGTGAAAACGGCGAAATCCCTCGATCTT
Organism: uncultured Enterobacterales bacterium; assembly: GCA_964556105.1. GTDB lineage: Bacteria > Myxococcota_A > UBA796 > UBA796 > CAZKWG01 > CAZKWG01. The sequence goes on from CAZKWG010000407.1 coordinate 284, forward strand.
GTCGAAGCTGCCGTACCAGCCGTTGACGTGGATGGAGCTGACCTTGGCCACCGCGCCGCGGCGCTGGAAGACGGCCACGATGCGGTCGATCTCGGCGTCGCCCAGGGCGGGGACGTCCTCGCAGAAGTCCACGGCCAGGTCGAGCTCGCGGTAGGGCTGGTCGCTGGCCAGGGCGGTGCCAGGGACCTCGGCGAGGATCTCGGAAGCTAGATTATCTAGCCGTCTCCGGTTCGCCGCGCGCTCCTCGGCCGGCTGCAGGAAGCGTCGCTGCAGCTTCCCGTCCTGCATCCAGAACCAGAGGCCGCCGTTCTCGCCGACCACGCCGTCCACCGGCCACATCCGGGCGATGTGGTCCACCCAGCCCGCCGGGCGCCCCGTCACCGGCACCACGCGCAGCCCCGCCTCCTGCGCTCGCGCCAGCGCGTCCAGGGCGGCCGGGATGAGCCGGCCCTCCCAGGTGAGCGTGTCGTCGATGTCGCAGAGGATACCCTGGAGCCCGCGCACAGGACCCAGGGAGGCGATCGGCGTAGGCGCAGCCTTCACGGGCCTGTTCAGCCCACGACCCAGGTGTTGTTCCCGTGCAGGGCCTTCATCAGATCGCCCGCCCCGGGCTTGCTCGTCGCGGCCTGGACCTGGGCCACGACCTTCGCCTCGTAGGTGGCGCGCGGGGCGCGGTAGATCACGCCCATGGCGACCGGGAACTCCGGCAGCCGCATGCGGGAGAGCAGCGTGGCCAGGATGGGGTTGGTCTCGTCGTGGATGAGCGCCTGATCGGCGGTGAAGCTCTCGGAGAGCTCTACCGTCTCGAGCTGCAGGCGGCTGTTCAGGCGCAGGCCGCGGCGGACGGCGCCGCCATAGACCAGGGGCTTGCCGTGCTCGAGCCACAGCACGCTGTCCTCGCGCGTCTTCTTCTCGGTGATGTCCACGAAGGCGTTGTCGTTGAAGATGTTGCAGTTCTGCAGGATCTCCACGAAGCTGGCGCCCTTGTGGGCGTGCGCGGCGCGCAGCAGGTCGCGTTGCTCCTTGACGAAGATGTCGGCCGAGCGGCCCACGAAGCTCGCGTCCGCGCCCAGCGCGAACGCGCAGGGCTCGAACGGGTGATCGACCGAGCCCACCGGCGTCGAGTAGGTGCGCTTGCCCTCCTCGGAGGTCGGGCTGTACTGGCCCTTGGTCAGCCCGTAGATGCGGTTGTTGAACAGCAGGATGTTCACGTCCACGTTGCGGCGCAGGATCTGGGCCGTGTGGTTGCAGCCGATGGAGAGCGCGTCGCCGTCACCGGTCGCGATCCACACCGAGAGCTCGGGCCGCGCCAGCTTCAGCCCCGTCGCGATCGCCGGCGCGCGGCCGTGGATCGTGTGGAAGCCGAAGGTGTTGACGTAGTAGGGCAGGCGGCTGGAGCAGCCGATCCCGCTGATGACGGCGAAGTCCTCGCGGCGGACGCCGATCTCCGCGAACACGGTCTGGACCTGGGAGAGGATCGCGTAGTCCCCGCAGCCGGGGCACCAGCGGATCACCTGGTCCGACATGAAGTCTTTCTTGGTGTAAACAGGGGTCTCGACGGTGGCGCTCATGGGCGACCTCGGAGTCAGGTGTGAAAGGGATCAGAGCGGTTGAGTCGAGGAGGATCAGGCGTCTACGCTGGTCATGCGCTGGATGCGCGCCAGGAGCTCGGCCACCTTGAACGGCTGCCCACGGATCTTGGCGTAGGAGACCGCGTCAACGAGGTACTCCGCGCGGATCATCTTCACGAGCTGACCCATGTTCAGCTCGGGCACCAGCACCTGGTCGTAGCGGGCCAGGATCTCGCCGAGGTTGCTCGGGAAGGGGTTCAGCCAGCGCAGGTGAGCGTGGCCGACGTCGATCCCCGCCTTCAGGGCCAGGTCTACCGCCGAGCGGGTCGCGCCGAAGGTGCAGCCCCAGGTGAGCAGCAGCAGGCCCTTGTCCGAGCCGTGGACCTCCTGCGGGCCGATGTGCCGGGTGATGCGCTTGACCTTCTCGGCGCGCAGGTGGCACATGTGCTCGTGGTTGCCGGGGTGGTAGCTGATGTTCCCCGTGATGTCCTGCTTCTCGATGCCGCCGATGCGGTGCTCGAGGCCGGCCGTGCCCGGGATGGCCCAGGGGCGCGCCAGCGTCTCGGGGTCGCGCAGGTAGGGCTTGAAGGTGGCGGGGTCGGAGGCGTACTCCACCTTGATCGGGGGGAGCTCGTCCTCGGTCGGCAGCCGCCAGGGCTCGGACCCGTTCGCCAGCGAGCCGTCGGTGAGCAGGATCACCGGCGTCATGTAGGTCACGGCGACGCGCACCGCCTCGATGGCCGTGTGGAAGCAGTCCACCGGGCTCATCGCCGCGAGGATGGGGAGCGGCGACTCCCCGTGGCGGCCGTACATGGCCATCAGCAGATCCGCCTGCTCGGTCTTGGTCGGCATGCCGGTGGAGGGGCCGGCGCGCTGCACGTCCACGATGACGATGGGCAGCTCGGTCATCAGCGCCAGGCTCATGCCCTCGCTCTTCAGCGCCATGCCCGGACCCGAGGTCGTCGTCAGCGCGATGGCGCCGCCGTAGGCCGCGCCGATGGCCGAGGTCACGGCCGCGATCTCGTCCTCCGCCTGGAAGGTGACGATGCCGAAGTCCTTGTACTTCGCCAGCGTGTGCAGGATGTCCGAGGCCGGCGTGATGGGGTAGGAGCCCAGGAAGAGCTGCTTGTCCGCCAGCTTCGAGGCGGCGACCATGCCCAGCGCCAGGGCGTTGTTCCCCGTGATGTTGCGGTAGGTGCCCGGCTCGAGCTTCGCCGCGGGGATCTCGTAGGAGCTGCGGAAGAGCTCGAGGGTGTCGGCGTAGTTGTAGCCGGCCTCCAGCGCCCGCGTGTTCGCCTCGACGTAGGGCGCCTTGAACTTCGCCGCGATGTAGCCGCGGGTCAGGCTGGTGTCGCGGTTGTACAGCCAGTAGGCCATGCCGAGCGCGAAGAAGTTCTTGCAGCGATCGGTCTCCTTGGCGCCCAGCCCGAGGCCGTCCACCGCGCGCTTGGTGAGCGTCATGAGCGGGACCGGGATGACCTGGTAGCCGTCCATGCTGCCGTCTTCGAGCGGGTTCGAGGTGTACTCGGCCTTCTCGAGCTCCTTGTCCGTGAACTTGTCGGTGTTCACGATGACCATGCCGCCCGGCCGCAGGTCGGGGAGGTTCACCTTGAGCGCCGCCGGGTTCATGGCGATCAGCATCTCGGGCGCGTCGCCCGCCGTGTGGATGCGGTGCGAGGAGAAGTGGAGCTGGAAGCCCGAGACGCCCGCCAGCGTGCCCGCCGGCGCCCGGATCTCGGCCGGGAAGTCGGGGAAGGTGGCCAGGTCGTTGCCCTGGGTCGCCGTCGTATCCGTGAACAAGCCGCCCGTGACCTGCATACCGTCGCCGGAGTCCCCGGCGAAGCGGATCACGACCTCATCGACTACCTGGACTTCTCGGGACATGCGCGACGCTCCGCGTGATGGGACGCTCGTATAGCACGCCCCCTGTTCGCATGGAAGGGAAGATCGACGTGCCAGGAGTGGCGTTGACGTCTCGCGGGACCCGGCGTCGCAGGCCATGGAGACATGAGGTGACCACGCGGCGTGCGCCCCTGGCGAGACATCAGGTTACAGCACCGGCCCTTCGGAGAGGTCCCCGTGAAGTACCGCCTCATGTCCTGGCTGGCCTGCCCCGCCTGCAAGAGCGTCCATCTGGCGCTCGAGACCCGTCGCACCGAGACCCGGCCCATCACCCGCGGCCACTTCGAGCCCGAAGAGGATCCGCTGCCGGGCGTCAACCTGGACCGTCGCGAAGAGACGGAGATCCTGGAAGGCGCCATCCACTGCCAGGACTGCGGCGCCAGCTACCCCATCCGCGAGGGCGTGCCCCGGATGATCCCGCGCGGCGTCGAGGAGGGCCCCGCCAGCGCCCACCGCTGGACCACCTTCGACAACGCCTTCCCCGCCTGGGAGGAGAGCTTCCTGGACTACGCCGACCCGCTGAAGCCGAAGGACTTCATCGGGCGCCTGGTGCTGGACGCCGGCTGCGGCTTCGGTCGCCACGCGTTCTACGCCGCCCGCTACGGCGCCGAGGTGGTGGCCATGGACGCGAGCGGCGACGCCATCGCCAGCGCCGCGGCGAACACCCGCACGCTGGAGCGCGTCCACCTCGTGCAGGCCGACCTGCGCAGCCCGCCCTTCCGCCAGAGCATCTTCGACATGGTGCTCTCTTTTGGCGTGCTGCACTATCTGGACGACGCCCGCGAGGCCCTCTCCGCGCTCACCGACGTCCTGCGCCCCTCGGGCCGCCTCTCCATCTGGGTCTACGGCCCGCGCCAGGGCGTGACCCTGGCCATGAGCAACGCCGTTCGCGGCGTCACCACCGGGCTCGAGCCCGAGGAGCTCTACCGGGTCAGCCAGGTCGTCGCGAGCGGGCTGCGTGTGTTTTCGCACACCCCCTACAAGATCTTCCAGTACGTGCCCGTGGCGAAGAACGTCGTCAGCCACCTGCCCGTCCACGACCACCACCGCTGGCCCTACAAGGTCGTCGTCGCCGACGTCTACGACCGCCTGAAGAACCCGGTGAAGCACTGGTTCACCGATGACGAGCTGGAGGTCTGGTTCGCTGACCACGGCTTCGCCGACATCTCGGTGAGCCGCCGGGTGAAGAACAACGAGACCTTCCGGGCGACGGGCGTGCGGCGCTGAGGTCTCGGAGGGTCAGTTGTCCGAGATCTGATAGGTGACCCACTGCTCAGCGCCGAGCTCGTCTTTGTACGAGATGGTCAACTGTCGGTCGGCGACCAAGACGCTCGTGACGTTGACGGGCAGCTCGTCTGGGTTGGTGATCGTGTACACGCCCTCGACCGGCCACTCGGGCATGTCGCAGGCGTCGCCACAAGAGGTGGCGCCGAGGAGGCAGAGCAGCGCCAGGGAGGGCGCGGTCTGGCGCGGCGTCATGGAGCCTCCTCGGGCGGGGTCAGGTAGATCGTCACCCTTGCGCGTTCTCCGGTGAAGAGCGAGATGGAGTAGCGGTCTCCTCCTGGCTCGACGACGAAGCCGCCTGGCGATGAGCCTTCCCAGAGCCCAGACGCTTCAGGCCCATGGCCGCTCTCCGCGGCCGTGTCCAGCGGGACCTCTGCCCCATCGCTCCAGGCGACGAGGTCGACGACCCAGTCATGGCTGCATGTGCGGCTCCAGCTCTGAAGTGGCCACAGAGCACCGAGGAGGAATAGAAATCGCGGCCGGCTCATCGTGCACCCTCGGGCGGGGTCAGATAGATGCGTGTGTCCGGGTGCTCGGCGTTGAATGACCATATGTAGTAACGATCTCCGCCAGGTGCGACGACGAGACCTCCTGGCACATCCGATACCCAGAGGGGCGAGTAGCCTGGCGATCCTGTCTCCGCGGCGGTGTCGGTGGACAAGCCAGAGCCGGCGCTCCACGCGATCAGATGAATGGCCCAGTCATGGCTGCATGTGCGGCTCCAGCCAGGGCGAGGCGAGAAGGTCGCGGCGAGCGTCGCCATGATCAATGAAAGCATGAACAGAGACGGTGGAATTGAACCTTTCATAGGATGCGCTCCAGGTCGTCTTGGATTGGAGCCTCTGCGCGCTTCTATATTGGTGGCATCGCAGCGGAAGGTGGGCGGGCGCGAGAGCTGATCCCCCGAAGGCTGTCTTCAGGCTACATCGAAGCATTCTACTTCCGCCATGCTCGGATGTCAGGGCGCTGTCAAGTCCATCTCGCCACGCGCCGCGCCCTTGACAGCTGTTTTTGAACGTGTTCAAAAAGAAGCATGAGCAGCAAGAGCGAGCACACCCGCGCCCAGATCCTCAGCAGCGCCCTGACCCTGTTCCGGGAGCAGGGCTTCGAGGCCACCTCCATGCGCGACATCGCCCGCGCGGCGGGGCTGAGCCTGGGCGCGGCCTACTACTATTTTGACGCCAAGGAGGCGCTGGTCGCCGCCTACTACGATCAGGTGCAGGAGGCCCACGAGCGGGCGGTCGCGGTCGCGCTGGCCGGGGTGAGCGGTGTGGGCCCGCGGCTCGCGGTGCTCTACGCCACCAAGCTGGACCTGATCGCCGAGGATCGCCGCTTTCTGGGTGCGCTCTTTCGTTTCGCGGGAGATCCCGACCACCCGCTCTCCGTCTTCGCGCCCGCCACCGCCGCCATCCGCGAGCGCTCCATCCGGCTGCACGCCCGCGCGCTGGAGGGGACGGCGCTGGCGCCGGGCCTCGACGGCCCGCTGGCCCGTGGCCTGTGGATGGCGCACCTCGCGCTGCTGCTCTCCGCCCTGCACGACCGGACGCCGGGGCTGGCGCGGACCCGCGCGTTGGCGAGCCTGCTGGCGGATCTCGCTGACCGGCTGGTGAGCCTGAGCGCGCTGCCCTTCGCTGGCGCGCTGCTGGGCGAGCTGCTCGAGCGGCTGGCCGCCATCGAGGCCATGGGCCGTGAGCAGCCCTCGAACCCGACGACCCAACAGAATCCAACCCAGGGAGCCGACCATGAGCCAACCGATCCCGAGCCCTGAGGCAGCGTCTTCCACCCGCGCCACGCATCTGGCCTGGGTCCTCGCCGCCGTGGTCGGCGGGGTCTGCGGCGTGCTGGTGAACCGGCAGCTCGTGAACGCGCCCTTCGGGATGTCGACCGTAGGCCTCGGCTCCCTCTTCGCCCTGCCGCTGCTCTTCGGCGTGATGGGGCCGCTGATCAGCCTCGACGGGGCGGTGCGGCGGTCGATGGCCCTCTCCATGATCTGCCTGCTGGTCTCGACCCCGCTGCTGGGCGAGGGGGTGCTCTGTCTGGTGATCATCGCACCCTGGCACCTGGCGATCACGCCCCTGGTCGCGCTGGCTGTGACTCCCTTCGTGCGCCGCCTCCGCCTGGGCCGCTGGAGCAGGCTCGGGCTGCTGCTGTTCGCCTTCGGGGGCGCCGCGGCGGCGCCGCTCCTGGACGCGCGCCT
>CAZKWG010000408.1:0-7230 GCA_964556105.1 uncultured Enterobacterales bacterium
CCCGGGTCATCAAGGACCTGTTCCCGCGCTACAAGACCATGCGCGGCTACCACGTCGAGCGCAAGGCGGGCTGGGACACGCACGGCCTGCCCGTCGAGATCGAGGTGGAGAAGGACCTCGGGCTGCGCGGCCAGTTCCGCAACAGCCGCGAGGCCATCGCCAGCATCGGGCTGGAGTTCTTCTCCCACAAGTGTGTGGCCTCCGTCTTCAAGTACACCCAGGAGTGGGAGCAGCTCACCGAGCGCGTGGGCTTCTGGGTGGACCTGAGCTCGGCGTACGTGACCTCCCACCGCGAGTATGTGGAGAGCGTCTGGTGGGCGCTCTCCCGCCTCTACGACAAGGGCCTCCTCTACCAGGGCTTGAAGGTCGTCTGGTGGTGGCCCGAGGGCGGCACCGCGCTGTCGGCGGGGGAGGTGGGCGAGGGCTATCGTGACGTGGACGACCCGAGCGTCACGGTCAAGCTGCCCGTGGAGGGGCAGCCCGGCACCTTCCTGCTGGCCTGGACGACGACGCCCTGGACGCTGCCGTCCAACGTCGCGCTCGCGGTGGGGGCGGAGCTGGACTACGCCTATGTGCAGGTGGGCGACGAGGTGCTCATCGCCGCCGACGCGCTCAAGCCCGAGGGCGAGGTGCTGCGCGTGGTGAAGGGCCGCGAGCTGCTCGGCATGCGCTACGAGCCGCTCTATCGCCTCGCCGATCCTGGCGGTCCCGCCTGGGTGGTGGTCGCGGGCGAGCACGTCAGCCTGGACGCCGGCACGGGGATCGTGCACACGGCCCCCGCTTATGGCGAGGACGACTTCAAGCTGCGCCAGGAGCAGGGGCTCGGCATCCTCATGCTGGTGGGGCCGGACGGCCGCTTCGTCGCCGACGCTCCCGAGTGGCTGCGCGGGCGCAACTTCAAGGAGGCGGACAAGGACATCGTCCGCGACCTGCGGCAGCGCGGGCGGATCCACGCCGCCGGGACCATCCGCCACTCCTACCCCTTCAGCCCGCGCTCGAAGGACGACCCGCTGATGCAGCTCGCGCGGCCGGGCTGGTTCATCCGCACGACCGACTTCGTCGAGGAGGCGCTACGGAACAGCGCGGGCGTGAACTGGCTCCCCGAGCACATCAAGGAGGGGCGCTTCGGCGACTTCCTACGGAACAACGTGGACTGGGCGCTCTCTCGCGAGCGCTACTGGGGCACGCCCCTGCCCATCTGGGTCTGCGCGTCCTGCGGCACACGAGAGTCCTTCTCCAGCATGGCGGCGCTGGCCGAGGCGGGGGCCAGCGGCTTCGAGCCCGGTCTGGACCGCCACCTGCAGATCCATCGCCCCTGGGTGGATCGCATCACCGTGCCCTGCTCGGCCTGCCAGGGCACCATGTCGCGCGTGCCGGAGGTCATCGACTGCTGGTTCGACTCGGGGTGCATGCCGTTCGCCCAGTGGGGCTGGCCGCACCGCGGGCGCGAGCAGTTCGCCCGCTCCTTCCCCGCGGACTTCATCTCCGAGGCGGTAGACCAGACCCGCGGCTGGTTCTACTCCCTGTTGATGATCTCCACGATGCTCTTCGACGACGAGACCTGCCAGAGCTTCGGGCTCGAGCCGGCCGGTCTGCCGCGGCCCTTCCGCACCTGCATCGTGCTCGGCCACGTCTGTGACATGGAGGGCAAGAAGGAGTCGAAGTCCACGGGCAACTACACGAGCCCCGATCTCGTGCTGCGCGGCGCGATGAAGATGCGCGTGGTCGCCGACCCGAAGCTGCCGCGCGGCGTGGTGGGGATGATCGAGGCGGCGGTCCGCAGCATGGACCTGGGGCCCGAGGAGCGCATGACCGTCGCCGCCTCCGAGGACGGGGTGGGCGGCATGCGGGTCGCGCTGCAGGGCGGGCCCAACCGCGGCAAAGAGACCGTGGGGATGAACCCCGAGGACATGGCGGAGCTCGGGCTCAAGGACCAGTGCTGGATGCTGGCGCCCTTCGATCCGCCGGGGGCCGACGCGTTCCGCTGGCTCTTCTACGCGTCGAACCCGCCCTGGACGAACACGCGCATCTCCTTGCGGGCGATCCGCGAGGGGCAGCGCGAGTTCCACCTGCGGCTGGCGAACATCTTCAACTTCTTCACGATCTACGCGAACATCGCGCACTTCGATCCGCGCGGCACGACGCGCCCCTTCTGGGGTTCGGTGCTGGACGTGTGGATCCGCGCCCGCACCGACGCGCTGGTTCGCAGCGTGACGCGCTGGCTGGACGAGTACCGCGTCTACGAGGCTGCGCGCGCCATCGCCGAGTTCGTGGACGAGCTCTCCAACTGGTACGTGCGCCGCTCGCGCAGCCGCTTCTGGAACGAGGGCCCCGAGACCACGGCCGCGCTGTGGACGCTCTACGAGACCCTGTCCACCCTCTCCCGCGTGGTCGCGCCGTTTACGCCGTTCCTGGCCGAGGCCATGTACCTGCGGCTCCTGCTCCCCGGCGAGAGCGTCCACCACACCATCTGGCCCGTGGTGCCCTCGCAGCCGAGCGAGGAGGAGTCCGATCTCATGCGCGACATGGCGCTCATCCGCGAACTGGCCAACCTCGGGCTCTCCGCCCGGGCCAAGGTCGGCGTGCGCGTGCGCCAGCCGCTCAAGGCGGCGGAGATCGTGCTGGCCGACGCGTCGCTGGCCGAGCGCCTGCGCCCGCTGGCCCACCTGCTCGAAGAAGAGCTGAACGTGCGCGAGATCCACTTCACCCAGGACGCCGATCGTTTCGTGACCTTCCGGGTGAAGCCGGACTTCAAGCGGCTCGGGTCGCGCCTGGGCAAGGACATGAAGGCCTGCGCGGCGGCGCTGAACGCGGCCTCGGGCGCCGAGGTTCGTCGTGCCGTGCTCGCTGGGGGGCTGACCCTGGAGCTCCCGGGCGGTCCCGTGACGCTCACCCAGGAGGACGTGGTCGTCGAGGTGCAGCCGCGCGAGCACTTCCAGGCCGCCGGCTCCGCCGTGGCGGTGCTGGCGTTGCACGCCGATCTGGACGAGGATCTGCTCGAGGAGGGCCTCGCCCGCGAGGTCGTCAACCGCGTCCAGTCCCGCCGCAAGGAGCTTCAGCTCGGCTACACCGAGCGCATCGACCTCGTCATCCGGGGCGACGAGGCCTTGCTGCGGGTGATCGGGCGTTTCAAGAGCTATATCCAGCAGGAGACGCTCGCGGTGGGCCTGGACCTCGGGTCCCCGCCGCCTGACGCGCCGCTCCTGGAGGGGCACCCCTTCACCCTCGGCGTGAGCCCTCGAGGGAAGGGCTGAGCCCGTGCCCGCCGACAACCTCCCGCGAGACGTGATCCGGATTCTCTCCTTTCACGGCCCTGTCTCGTGGTGGGTTGGTGGCGAGTCGGCGCTCGCGCGCGGCGAGGCGGCGACGGCGCCCTTCGAGGACATCGCCTATCTGTTCATGCCCGCGGGCGGGGCGGGGGAGCGGGCGCTGCTGCAGTCTACGCGGATGATCGTCGGCGCCCGCTCGGCAGAGGGGACCTACAACCTGAAGATGGAGGGCCGGGCGCACGCGGGGGTCCTCCTCGCGCGCCACCCCCGGCGGGCGGAGATCGCCCCCTGGGCGCCCGAGGGCAGCAACGCCAACCGCACCGTGGTGGTGCCGTTCACGGCCGAGCACATCGAGCTCGTGCGCACCGACGGCGAGGTCGCGTCGCGGTACGTCGGGCCCACGCCGGCCGGCAAAGAGCGACCGCAGGCCCAGAGCATCTGGCTGCGCGCCGCGCTGGGCGGGCTGGTCTCTCCCTTCGCCCTCTTCGTGCCCATCGGCGTCTGGACCTTCCTGGCCCTGCGCGGGCCGGAGTACCCCTTCCGGCCGCTGGCCCTGATCCTGGCGATCCTCGGCGGGCTCCTGCCGCTGGCGGGCGCCCGGCTGGTGATGTTGTCGCGGGCCTTCCTGGGCTGGCGCGACGGGAAGGTGAGGGCAGGGGAGGCGCAGCTCTTCGAGGACGCGCTCCTGGCGCCACAGGTCGCCGAGAGCGCGGGCGTGCGGATGCTCCTGCTCGGCTTCGCCCTGCTGCTCATGGTCATGGGCATCTGGGAGGCCGCTCTGGGCGGGCTCGCGCTCGGTCTGTCCGGCGTCTGGGTGCTCGCGCCCGCCTGGGCGGTCCATTTGTCGATGGCCGAGCCCAAGAGGTGATAGGCTAGCTGTGGATGGAGGTTTCGTGTCCGTCGAGCTCAAGGGCGCCAGCGCCCGCGCCCTGACCGCCGGAATTCTGCTGCTGAGCCGCGCGCGGAGCTTCGGTCTGAGGATCGATGTGTCCGTGGTCGGCGATCCGGACGACATCGCGCTGGTCACCGGACCCGCGCTGCTGTACAGCCCGGTGCTCTCGAGCTGTGGCGTTGGCCGCGGGAGCTCGGAGGGCGCGACGGTCATCCTGCCCGGCCCCGCGGCGCAGCCGCTGGCGGTCTGCCTCTCGCTGAACGGCGAAGGTCCTTGGTTTCTGGTCGATCGTGCCGGGCTGGGCGCGCACCCCGCGACGCGCGCCTACGTGCAGCTCTGCCGCGATCCTCGCCCGGCGGCTCGCCACGCGGCGGTCACGCTGCAGCGGGCGCTCTCCTCGCTCGGCGCCTCGGATGAGCCCGCCGTGCTCGACCTGCTCTTCGGCGCGCCCGCGCCGCCCCTGACCCGGCTGATGCTCGCCCTGCGCGCCGGTCGGGCGATGAGCGGGCGCCAGGGCGTTGGCCTGACGCGCTTCCTGGTCAGCGAGAGCCCGGACATCGATCCCTTGAGCGCGCCGGTGACGATGGAGGTGCTCGCCGAGGCGCGCGCGTCCGGTCGGCTGGACCGGATGATCGACCACCTCGCGCCGCTCCCTCGCCTGGCCGCGCGGGAGTGGATCGAGGAGATCTCCCTGCTGTCCGCCGAAGATGGGGACCGCAGCGCGCCGCTCGTCCTCGGGGTGGCCGAGCTGCTCAGCCACCTCGTCACGCTGCCCGCCCACTGCATGCTGCCGCCGCTGGACCAGCCGATGGACGCCGTGGCCGCCAACCTGGGGCGCGCTCTGGGCGCCAACCGCGGCACCGATGACGCCAGCCGCTGCCTGGGCGAGGTCTACAAGGTGCTCGGCGGGCGCTTCATCCCCGACGCGCGCTACCCGGTGATGCTGGAGGGCCCGCCGCCCCCCGCGGATCGTCTGGAGCGCTGGTCCTGGTTCTGTGACTGTGCGCGTGAGGCGGCACAGCGCGCCGACACCCTCTGGCGGCGCGTGATGGATCCGGTCCAGTGAGCGCTCCCCGAACACGATGTCGGCGCCCGAGGCGTCCAGAGCCCGGGGGTGAGCTGCCTCCCGACATCCTCTACCACGCGACCTCGCTGAGCCGGGCGGAGCGCGCGCGCGGGCTGGGCGTGCTCGAGGTGGCCCGCGAGCACCCCGTCTTCCTCTCGGACACTGAGGAGGCCGCCTGGCGCGTCGCCCACCGGCAGTCCGATCACCCCTGGGTGCTCTTCGTGGACGCCGCCCGCGCCCGCCGCGATGGCCTGCGCTTCGAGCGCGTGCGCCCTGGGCTCTGGCAGGTCGGTCCCGTCCCCGCGCGCCATGTCCTGAACCTGCACCCGGGCTTCGCCGAGCAGGCCAGCGCCGGGGGCTTCCTGCTCTGGGAGGGCGAGCAGGGCCCGGAGCTCGCGCTCATCAAGGTGGGGCGCCGGGTAGGCAGCACCTGGGAGGTCGCCAAGGGCAAGATCGAGACCTGCGAGACCCCGCTTCAGACCTGCCTTCGCGAGATGTGCGAGGAGATGGGCCTGCCCTTGGAGCGCGCCGCTGAGATGGAGCTGGTGGGCTCGCTCGGCGTGGTGCGCTACGGCTTTCAGACGCCATCGGGCGACCCGCGGCTCAAGACGCTCTTCCTCTACCTGATCCGCACCCGCGAGCGCTGGGTGGACTTCACGCCGAGCGCCGGCGAGTCCATCCTCGAGGTCGCCTGGTTCTCGCCGCGCGAGGCCGCCCGCCTGGTGCACCATCGGTCGCTACGACCGCTGATGGATGAGCTTTGCAGGCGCCTTGATTCGCGACCGCATCCCGTGGAACGATCCTGAGGGCGCACGTGTCGCTTTTCTGCTAGAATGCGCAGCAGAACCCCTCTGGAGCTCACCATGACGCGATCCTCGATCCCCTCCTGGGCCTGTCTCGTCCTCTTGACGGCTTGCGGCGGCTGCGAGACCAAGGACAAAGGCGAGACCGGCACCACCGAGACCGACATCCGCGACGATGACGGCGACGGCTACCTGTCGGACGTGGACTGCGACGACGACAACGACGAGATCAACCCGGACGCGCAGGAGGTCTGCGACGGGGAGGACAACGACTGCGACGGCATGACCGACGACGCCGACCCGAGCGTGGACGACAGCACCAAGGACACCTGGTACACCGACCAGGACGGGGACTTCTACGGCACCGACGACTCGGCGTCGCTGGCCTGCTCGCAGCCGTACGGGAACAGCGTCATCGACGGCGGCGACTGCGACGACGACGACCCGGATCTCAACCCCGGCGAGCTGGAGATCTGCGACGGCATCGACAACGACTGCGATGGCCAGACCGACCTGAACGCGGTGGACGGCTACGCCGTCTACGAGGACGCCGACGGCGATGACTATGGCGCCGAAGACGTCTCGATCGTCGTCTGCGACGCGACCGAGGGCTACACCGAGCAGGTCGGCGACTGTGACGACGCGGCCTTCAACGTCAACCCGGGCGAGATCGAGGCCTGCTTCAACGAGATCGACGACAACTGCGACGGCGACATCGACGACTCCTGCCCGCAGGAGGTCTGCGGCGACGTCACCGAGGACATCACCTGGGAGAACATCCCCTTCGGCTACTACGTCAGCTGCGACATCGCGGTGCTCGCCGAGCTGACCATCGAGCCGGAGACCATCGTCTACTTCGCCCCCAACGTCGGCATGACCGTGGGCGTCGAGGGGCCGGGCGCGCTGATCATCGAGGCCGAGGGCAACCCGGTGAGCTTCACCTCGGGCGTCTCCATCGTCTACCCGGACGTCGCGCCGGAGCCCGGCGACTGGACGGGCCTGGAGATCGGGGAGAACGCGGACGAGTACACCACGCGCCTCGAGGGGCTCTCGCTGTGGTACGCGGGCGGCGAGGACAGCGACGGTGGCGTCGTGATGAGCGGGATCTCCCTGGTCTTCGCGGAGGGCGAGATCTGCGGCAGCGGCGGGGATGGCTTCGCCGCGCTGGACGGCGCCATGCCGGAGCTGGCGGACTCCATC
>CAZKWG010000409.1:0-3556 GCA_964556105.1 uncultured Enterobacterales bacterium
GCTGCCGCAGGCCTCGGGCGTGCCGCGGGACACCGTGGTGCCGCCGCAGTCGGCGCAGTGCCAGGCGGGGATCTGGTGACCCCACCAGAGCTGGCGCGAGATGCACCAGTCCTTGATGTTGCGCATCCAGGAGAAGTAGGTGTTCGCCCACTGCTCGGGGACGAAGCGGGTGAAGCCGTGCTCCACCGCGGCGATGGCCGGGCGGGCGAGCGGCGCCATCTTCACGAACCACTGGGTGGAGAGCATGGGCTCCACCACCGCGCCGGAGCGCTGCGAGCGCGGCAGCGCCATGGTGTGCGGCTTCGACCCGCGCTCCAGGCCCAGCTCGGCGAGGCGCAACTTCACGGCCTTCCTGGCCTCGAAGCGGTCCATCCCCGCGAAGGGGCCGCCCTCGGCGTTCAGCGTGCCGTCGCGGTTCAGGATGTTGATGAAGCGCAGGTCGTGGCGTTTACCGACCTCGAAGTCGTTGAAGTCGTGCGCGGGCGTGGCCTTCACGGCGCCGGTCCCGAAGCTCGGGTCCACCAGGATGGCGTCGGCGATGATGGGGATGCGCCGCATCAGGATGGGGTGCGTCACGAACTTGCCGATGACCGCGGCGTAGCGCGGATCGTCGGGGTGCACGACCACGGCGGAGTCGCCGAGCATGGTCTCGGGGCGGGTGGTCGCCACCACGATCTCGGTGATCGGGCCGTCGGGGCCCTCCACCGCCTCCTCGAGCGGGTAGGCGAAGCTCCACAGCTCGGTCTGGTGGTCCGCCTCGCTCTCCACCTCGAGATCGGAGAGGGCCGTCATGCCGATGGGATCCCAGTTGATCAGGCGCTCGGCGCGGTAGATCAGGCCCTCCTCGTGCATGCGCACGAAGACCTCGCGCACGGCGGCGGAGAGGCCCGGGTCCATCGTGAAGCGCTCGCGGGTCCAGTCGCAGGACACGCCGAGGCGGCGGAGCTGACCGGTGATCCGGCCGCCGCTCTCCTCTTTCCAGGCCCAGACGCGCTTCTCGAAGGCCTCGCGACCCAGCTCCACGCGGCTGGTGCCCTGCTCGCGGAGCTGGCGCTCGACCACCCACTGGGTGGCGATGCCGGCGTGATCGGTGCCCGGCACCCAGAGCACGTTGTAGCCGTCCATCCGCTTGTAGCGGATGAGCACGTCCTGGATGGTGTTGTTCAGCGCGTGGCCCATGTGCAGCGAGCCCGTCACGTTCGGCGGCGGGATCACGATGCAGTAGGGCTCGCCGGGGGCGTCGGGGTCGGCGACGAAGAGCTTCGCCTCCTCCCAGGCGGCGCTGTGGCGCGCCGCGGAGGCTGCGGGATCGTAGGTCTTGGGGATATTATCGATGAGAGCCATGGAATTGCCTGAAATTGGACAGGGAAGGAGCAGTCCGCCAGGCGGGTCCGTTGGGTTGAGGGACCGCCGGCCGCTTCAGATCGCGTCGACGTCGTCCGCGCGTCGGGCCTCGAGCTCCTTCAGTCGCTCCGCGACGAGTCGCTCGGCGAGGGCGGGGAGCTGCGCGCGCACAGCGTCGTCTACGGCGGTCTCTACGAGATCCCGGAAGGACTGCGAGGTGTGGAGCGCACGGCGCAACACGACCTCGACAACCTCCGGGAGGACCTCCAGGATAGCGCGCTCCATCGCGGGACCGACCACCGCGGGATCCACGCGCACGAGCGGGATCTGGGTGTAGTCGCGCGGGAGAAACGTAGCGATGCGCTCCCCCGTCGTGGGGGGAGCATAGGGCATGAGGGACTCGATCGGCTCGACCGCCACCTCTTCGGGGCCCTCGGGCTCCGAGGGGCTGGCGGGCTCGGCCTGACCCGCCGCGGCCAGCGCGTCCGCGAGCTGGGCGCGCAGCGCGGCGACGTTCACCGGCTTGGGGACATGGCCGACCACGCCCGCGTCGCGAGCGCGATCGGCGTTGTAGACCTCGAAGCCGCCGGCGAGCAGCCAGGCCTGCGCCCCTGAATGCAGCGCCCGCACCGCGCGGGTCAGGTCATAGCCGTTGCCGCGCGGCAGGACCGCGGACGCCAGCAGCACCGCGACCGGCGCGGAAGCGGCCTTTTGGAGCGCCTCGGCGGCGTCCTTCGCCCAGAGGATCTCCAGACGCACATCGGCGAGCGCCTCGACCACGCGGCGATGGGTGAGCGGGTTCGGATCCACCACCAGGATGATCGACTGCGCCATGGCCTCGAGCCTGTTCTCGAGCAGGTATCCGATGTGCTGCTGCCGTGTCAACGATCCTGGGCGAGAGAGGGATTGGGCGTCCTGGCCCTGGTCCCCTCCCCTGGCCCAGATTAAGAGAGGCGCGGACCGGTCACGGGGGCGTGGCGGAACGGTATACGCGCTCGGCTCAAAATCGAGTGGACTCAGTCCTTGTGGGTTCAAATCCCACCGCCCCTACCAGCCCTCCCGAGGGCCTCACCCGAAGGTGTTCCAGGAGCCCGTGTCCGAGCCGCGCCTCTCCATCGACGCCCACCTCGGCCTCGATGGACCGGAGGCCAGCCTGGACGAGATCCAGGACTTCGCGCGGCGGGATCTGAAGCACGCCGTGGAGGTGGCGCTGGCCCGGGACGGCTCCCTGCTCAGCGCGGGCGAGGGCGTGGTCGTGCGGCGCCTGCTCGCGCTGTCCGAGCCGGCGATGAGCCTCTACGCCCGCCTCTTCGGGCGTCAGCCGCGCGTGTTCTGGATCTCGGGCCTGTCCTACGCCGAGGTCCCCGACCCCGCCGCCGCCGCCCGTGAGCTGATCGCGGCGGAGCTGGCCTGGGACGCGGCCAGGGTAGCGCCGACGGCCTGGCTGGCCGAGGCGAGCACGGTGCTCGAGCTGAAGCAGGCGGCGCAGGCGCTGCAGCGCTCCACCCGCGGGCTGAGGGCGGAGCTGCTGGCCCGCCTCGAGGACCCCGAAGCCCGGCCGGCGCTCGTGCGACCCGGGCTGATTCTCCGCCACCGCGCGCTGTTTCGTCGCCTGTGTCGCCTGTACATGCACGACCATGTCGGCGATCTGAGCCGCTTCGTCGTGGCGCGCCTCGGGCTGCTGCGCCCGCCCGACTACACCCCCACCGGCGGCGAGGGGCTCTTTCCGCGCCGCCAGGACCTGCTGGACTACGAGGCGGCCCTGTCGCGGGAGGCCCGCGCCGAGGGCTGGACCGAGGACGATCTCCTGGCCGAGGGACGCGAAGCCCTGCGCGCCGTGGAGGCCTCCCGCCCCCCGCCCGAGTGGCGCGCGCGCTTCTCCGCCCGCCGCTGGGACGAGCGCGTCGCCTTCTCCGCCGGCCGCCTCCTGGAGCGCCGGGGCGAGATCGCCGAGGCCGAGCAGATCTACGCCCGGATCCTGGCGGCCGGCGCGCGTCACGGCGCCGAGGTCGCGCAGCGGCGCGCGCTGTGCCTGGAGGGCCTGGGGAGGCCGGAGGAGGCCGCCCGCTGCTGCGCCGAGGCCATCGCGAGCGCCGACCCCGCCCTCGCCCTCGGCCTGGAGCGCACCGGGCGCCGGCTGGCGAAGCGGGCGAAGGTGGCCTGGACCCCGCTCCCCTCCCCTCACCCAGCGCCAGAGCGCCGGCTGGTCCTG
>CAZKWG010000409.1:3566-7221 GCA_964556105.1 uncultured Enterobacterales bacterium
GGCGGAGGGCAGACGCCCCGGATGGACCACCGGCAGCCAGAGCGCCACGGTGGAGGCGGCCCTGGTGAGCCTGCTCGCCGACCGCGGCAGGACGGCCCTCTTCGGCGAGAACGACCTCTGGACCAGCCTCTTCGGCCTGCTCTTCCGCGACGCCCTCTTCGCGCCCGTCCCCGGGATGCTGCCCACGCCGCTGCTCAGCGCCCCGCTCGATCTCGGGACCGCCGGCTTCTTCCCGCGCCGCGCCGCGCAGATCGAGGCGATCCTGTCCAGGCTGGCCGAGGGCGCCGGGCGCGAGCTCCTCGCCAGCGCGGCGGCGCGCTCGACCGGGCTCGCGATCCTCGGGGTCCGATGGGATCTCTTCACGGTGGAGTCGCTGATCGAGGTGGCGGGCGCGATCCCCCCCGCGGCGCTCGCGGCGACGATGCGCCTGTTCGCCGAGGACTGGCGGGGCGCCGTCGGCGGGCTGCCCGACCTCTGCGTCCTGCCAGGCCCGAGCCTTCAGCTCGACGAGGCCGCCCCCGCCGCGCTCAGCCCCGACCTGCTCTTCGTCGAGGTCAAGGGCCCGACGGACGCCCTGCGCGACGGGCAGCGGATCTGGCACGACCGCCTCCTGCGGGCCGGCGTCCCCGTCGAGGTGTGGTGGGTCGAGGCCCGACGCCTCTGACCTGTCAGCGCGGCGCGGATCCGGTTATCTGCGTGCCTTCAGGAGGGATCCCCGCATGTCCATTCTCGACGAGGCCGCCAGCGCCATCACCACCGCCATCCCCGGCGCGCGCGTCCAGGTGCGCGGCGGCGGCGGGCACTTCGAGATCGAGGTGATCTCGGATCAGTTCGCTGGCAAGCGGATCCTCGAGCGGCAGCGCATGGTGCTGGGCGCCATCGCCCACCTCATGAAGGGGGACGCGGCGCCCATCCACGCGGTAGACACCCTGGTCTGCAACACGCCCTGAGGGCGAGGGTTGGCTACTCGCAGAGGTCGTTCGCCTCGCCCGGCGTGCCGAGGTCGGTGGTGTCGCCGAGCGGCGTGCGCTGCTCGCACCAGGCGCCAGCGTCGTCGTCCAGGCCCGCCGCCACGCCGCGCGGCGCGAAGTCGTCGCTGGACCAGGTGAGCTGGTCGATGATGACGCTGGTGGACTCGCCCGTGTAGCCGAGCGTGATCGACTCCTCGTCGTTGTTCAGGCCGAGCCCGCTGCCATACCAGGCGTCCGGCTCGCCGAGCGAGGCGTAACAGAACAGGGTCGGGCTGGTGCCGTTGGCCAGCCAGGCGTAGGCGCCCGGCTCGAGGACGACGTGGACGTCCAGGGTGACGGTGGCCGTCAGATCGGCCAGCTCCAGCCCGAAGAGATCGACCTCCGCGTCCGTCTCGTTGCGGACCTCGATGTACTCGCCGTTGGGATCGGAGCAGTAGTCCGGGTTGGCCATCACCTCGGTGATGCGCAGGTCTCCGTCGGCGAGATCCTCGATGCAGAGCGGGGCGGCGCAGTAGCGGGTGAAGCCCTCGAAGTCGGCGGCATCGCGCGGGGCGATCTTGTAGGCCCCGTACGAGTAGTAGAGCGGCCCGCTGATCCGGCCGAAGGTGTCGCCCTCGCCCAGCACGCCGATCAGCTCCTCGACGTCATAGAAGAGGTCATCGACCTGCGCGAGCCCGTCGAGCTGCCACTCGCCGAACTCGTCATCCATCGCCGTGACGGTCACGTCCTCCACGGAGACCAGGGCGCCCTCGTACATCTCGGCGGTGGCGGCGTCGGCGAGCTCGGCCGTGGTGACCAGGCTGGGCGCCGGGAGCGTCCCCTCCCCCGTGACGAGCGCGTCGGCGACGTCGAGCACCTCGAGCTCCGTGAGCGAGCCCTCGTAGCCCTCGTTGGCGTACTCGTTGATCACGCCCTCGATGCTGATCTCGTCGCCCACCTCGGCCTCGAAGAACTCGAGGTAGCCGCGATGGTAGACCCAGAGGCCGCTGTAGGGGCCGCCCGCCGGGTCCACGATGAAGAAGCCCGAGCCGGTGTTCGGCGAGGCGACGATCACGCCCTCGAGCGCGACATAGGTGTCTACGGGCACCTCGCCGCGCTGGATCTGGGGGATGGTGATGGCGGCCTCGCCGGTCTCGCCGGTCTCGCCCGTCTCCCCGGTCTCCCCGGTCTCGCCCGTCTCCCCGGTCTCCCCGGTCTCCCCGGTCTCCCCGGAGTCTTCGGGCGCGGGGCTCTCCTGACCTGTCTCATCCTTGTCGGTGCAAGCGGCGATGACGAGCAGGCCAGAGAGGGCCCACAGCGAAGAATGGGTGCGCATGACGCCTCCTCATCGGGGAGCCGGCCGCAGCAGGCCCCCCTGGGTGACAGGACTGGCCAGAACAGAACCCGCGAGCGAGCGCGAAGCGTCCGCGCTCGCGCCAGGGGCTACTCCGCGGGCTCATCCGGGACGCAGACGTCGTTGGGGCCGCCGGGCGTGCCGACATCACCCGTCGAGCCCAGGATCGTGATCTGGACGCACCAGTTGGCGATGTCGTCATTGCTGGTCGCGTCGAGCAGGTCGGGGTTCAGACCGACGCCCACGCCCTTGGGCGTCAGATCGCCCGGGTAGCTGGCCTCGTCGAAGATGACGGCGTCATCATCGTCCGAGCTGGCCAGCTTCAACGTCTCGCCGTCATTGCCCAGGGCCAGCCCGCTCGCGTAGAAGAAGTCGGGGGTGCCGACCTCGCTGTAGCAGAACTCGCTCTCGGCGCTGCTGTTGGCGAACCAGGCGTAGCCGCCCGGCTCGACGACCACGTTCTCGGTGACCGTGTAGTCGCCGACCGAGTCGAATATCACCAGCCCGGCGAGATCCACCGTCGAGGTCGTGAGGTTCAGCACCTCGAGATACTCGCCGTTGGGATCGTCGCAGGCGTTCGGGTTCGCCATGTACTCGGTGAGGATCAGATCGCCCGGGCCGAGATCGTCCACGCAGAGCTCGGCCTCGCAGGTCGCGCCGGCCGTGCTGTAGCCCTGGACGTCCCCCACGTCGCGGGGGACGATCTTGAAGTTGCCATAGCCGAAGTAGAGCGGGCCCTGGATCGCCGAGAACGAGTCCCCGGCGTAGAGAGGCCCGAGCTCGTCGATGGTGTCGTAGAACATGTCGTCCACGCGGACGTCGTCATCGATGGTGAACTCGCCGTACTCCAGATCCGGGTCGGTGACCGTGGCGCCATTGACCACGACGAGGCAGGCCTCGTAGGGCTCGGCGCTGGCGGGATCCGCGAGCGTGGCGGTGGTCACGGCGAGCGGAGCAGGCAGGGTGCCGACGCCCGTGACCGTCACCGTGGTGCCGTCCGTGACGGCCAGCTCCGTGAGCGTCGCCTCGCCGCCGTCGCCGCTGTACTCGGCCACCGTTGCGGTGAGGGTGATCTCGTCCCCTTGGAGGACGTCCGCGAGCGGCCCCATCAGGGCTTCGTCCTCGATATCGCCGTAGTAGACCCAGGCGCCGCTGTACTCGCCGCCCTCGGGCTCCTGCACGAAGAAGCCGTAGCCGCTGTTCGGCGAGGTCACGACCACGCCCGAGACCGTCACCGTGGCGCCGACGGCGACGTCCCCCTGCTGGATGGCGTAGATGCCATCGGCGGGCGGCGACGTGTCCGTGTCGGTGTCCGTGTCGGTGTCCGTGTCGGTGTCCGTGTCGGTGTCCG
>CAZKWG010000410.1:0-7204 GCA_964556105.1 uncultured Enterobacterales bacterium
CGTCGGCGCCGCGCGCGCGGCGTCCGGCGGGGTCGCGGAGGGGGGCGGGGGCGCCGGCCGGGACCCGGGCGAGGGCCGAGGGGTGATCGGGAGAGATCCACTCCAGCTTGTTGTTGATGCCGATATCGACCATTGGGCGGGAGAGGGTCGCGCGCGCCAGCGCGCCGCCATGCGTGACCACGGCCCAGGGGTCGGGCGCCAGCGCCTCCGCCGCTGCGCGCGCCGCCTCCACGGCGTCCGGACTTCGCGCCGCCTCCGCCAGCCACGCCCTCAGCGCGGTGGCCAGCGCGTCGGCATCAAGGCGGCTCGCCATCGCTCAGGCCTCCGGGGGAAGGTCGAGGACCCTCAGCTCGAAGAGCCGCTCCAGCAGGGCCTCGTCGAAGACCAGGCCGGGCGGGAGGGCGGTGTCGCCGTTGCCCGGGTCCTCCAGCACCTCGGCGACGGGGCGGCCGTTGAAGCGCGAGAGCAGCTCGAGCACCCCAGGGGGCAGATCGATGGCGTCGTACGCGCTGTATCCCCAGACGCGTCGGCCGCCGTTCGGCAGCGGCTGCGAGCGCAGGTTGCCGGGCACCAGCACGGGCGGCACGCCGCGCTCGCTCAGGCCGCGCCAGGCCTCCTGGAGCATACGGGTGCGAAAGCGCAGGCCGAAGCCGCCGATTCGCGCGACGTCCTTCCAGTCCAGCTCGTCCACCCAGCGCGCGCAGGCCTCGTAGTAGGCCTCCTCCTGGCCCTCCCAGCGGCCGAAGCCGCCCTTGGCGTCCAGCGCCTCGGCGCAGGCGACGGCCAGCACGTCCTCGACGGCGTCGAGGAGCTGGCGAAGGGAGTGCCAGAAGTGCCGGCTGACCGCGCCGCGCTCGTGTTTGCAGAACCAGGTGGTGCAGACGGACTCGCGGTGGTTCCAGATGCCGCACAGCCCGCCGTCGCGCTCGACGTAATGGGGGCAGCGCAGGGAGAGATCGTTGCCGAAGCGCCCTTCCTTCTTGGCGATCTCGTAGCGGTCGGCGTAGGGGCGGGGCAGGCCCAGGCCCTTGGGCGTGGTGGCGAAGCCCTCGCCGATGCGCTGGCGGATGCTCTCGCGGCCCTCGGCCATCGCCGGGTCATCGTCGCGCAGCGCGCGCCCGACCAGGAAATTCGGCAGCTTGGGCATGAACATGCAGCACTTGACGTCGGGCAGGAAGTGGGGCCCGGGATCCTCGGCGGGCGGCCCCTGCTCGACCATGGCGCAGCGCGAGCAGGTGCTGCGCGGCTCCGCCGGCAATGGCCCGCCGAGGAGTTGGCGCATCCAGGCGTCGTACAGCGGCGGGAGCGTGGACATGAGGCACTTCTATCCGAGACCCCAGGCCGCGAGAACGCCGCGCACCTGATCTGCGAGCGAAAAGCGGCGCTCCCAGAGCCGATCCGGCGCGGCCTCTCCGCGCAGGGCGCGCTCGCTCGGCTGATCGGCCGCTGCGCGCAGGGCCTCGACCAGCGCGCTCGTGTCGTCGGGCGGCACCAGCCAGCCGACGGCGCAGTCTCCTGTCCTGGGATCGTCCGGGTCGTCGGCCACCAGCTCGGGGATCCCGGAGATGGGCGTGGTGAGCACGGGGCGGCCCATGGCCATGGCCTCCATCATCGCCACGGGCACGCCGTCCAGGTCGCCGTCGGGCGCGGGGCGGCAGGGCAGGACGAAGGCGTTGGCGCGGGTCATGGCGGCGCGCACCTCGCGGGGCGGCAGGAAGCCCAGGCTCTGCACACCGGCGGGCAGGCGCACGCTCTCGGGCAGGTCGGTGACCAGCTCCAGGCGGGCGTCGGGGCGGTCCAGGCGCGCCCAGGCCTCGAGCAGCACGTCCAGGCCCTTCTTGGCGACGGGGCGCCCGACGAAGAGGGCGCGCAGCGATGGACCCGGGAGCGGGAGCGGCGCCCAGACCGTGGCGTCGGGGCCGCAGCGGACGACGTGCACGGGCACGGCCTCGGCGCCCACGGCGCGCAGGCGGGCGCGGAGGAGGGCGGCGGCGTGGCGGGAGATGGCGATGACGGCGCTCGCGCCGGCCAGCACGGCGTCCAGGCTGGGGCGCGGCCGGAAGAGGTCGGTGGCGTGGACCGTGACCGAGTAGGAGACGCCGCTGTCCATGTGCAGGGCGTGGGCGAACTCGGCGGCCTCGCCGGCAAAATGGACATGGAGATGGTCGAAGTCCGCCGCGATCTCCGCCAGATCCGGGAGGCGGGCGGCGTCGCGAGGGCGCTGCTGCTCGGCCAGCCAGCGCTCGCCGGCGCTGTCCGGCCCGAAGAGCCCCCGCAGCGCCTTGCGCGGCACCGGGAAGAGGGGGACGCTGGGCAGCTCGTCCTGGATGCGGCCGTCCTCGCGCTCTCCGAGGCTGGCGATGGCGACCTGAACCCCGGCGGCCTGCGCGCCGGCGATCTCGTTGTTCACGAAGGTCTCGGTCAGCGTCGGGTAGTAGCGCAGGATGTACAGCACCTTCATGCCAGCAGCTCCTCGACCTCGGCGGCGCGCTCGGACCAGGATCGCACGAAGGGGGCGCGAGGGGGAGCGGCGAGCGCCTCGCGGGCGGCGCGGGCCAGATCCTCGGGCGAGCCGGGGGCGTGAAGGTGGAGCGGGACGGGCACGCGGGCGGCGACGCGGCGCACGCTGGGCAGGTCCGGCGCGATGATGGGCGCCGCGCAGGCCAGATAGTCCCAGAGCTTCAGCGGGCTGGTCAGCTCGCGACCGAAGAGGTTGGCGGCCAGGGGCAGCAGCAGCGCGGCGCTGCGGGCGAGCAGGTCGGGTACATCCAGGAATGGAATGGGCGACGAGATTCGTACGCCGGAGGGCGCGCCGAGGGCGGCGATCTCTCGCTCGGTGCCGCCGATGAGCTCGAGCGGCAGCGGCAGACGGTGCGCCCCGGCGCAGAGCGCGTCCAGGCCCTTGTAGCTGCGCAGCGAGCCCACGACGCGGATGACCGGGTCCGGGGAGGGCGCCAGGTCGCGACGGCGCGCCTCGCTGGTGGCGTTGTGGATGGCGGCCCGGCGCGTGGGCATCAGGCCCTGGTGCGCCTGCTCCCAGGCCAGCAGCGTGCCCTCGCAGTTGGCGATGAGCGCGCTCGACGCGGCCAGGGTGGCGCGCTCGATCTCCAAGGTCACGGCCGGATCTTCGCCCCGCTCACGGGCCAGCGCGCTGTCCAGCCCGTGCACCTCCAGGGCCACGCGGTGACGGCGAAGCAGCGGCAGCAGGCGCACGAGGCGGCGGCGGTCGCGAGCCAGGACCAGGCCGGGCGGCCCGAGCGACCAGGCCAGGGCGCGGGCGCGGAACCAGAGGCCGGCGAGGCCGGGGTGGCTGCTGGGCGCGATCTCCAGGTTGAAGGTCGGCAGCGGCGCGAGGCCGAGCGAGACCAGCGCCTGCGAGGGGTCGGATCCCCGCGCGCGGTCGGCGAGCAGGGTGACCTGGTGGCCGCGCGCGGCGAGGGCGTGCGCGGCGTGCACCACCTGGAGGGTCTGCGCGCGCAGCCCGGGCAGGGTCGGGCGAAAGAGGTAGAGCACGCGCGAGGACATGGGCTTGGACTAACCGGATTCGGCGAGGGCGTGGTCGGCGAGCGCGGCGCGGAGCACCGTGAGCGTCCGCGCGGGGCCGTGCGTGGCCTGGGCCCATCGCCTGGCGCGGGCTCCCGCCTCCGGGTCGTCGAGCAGCGCGCCTGCCGCCTGGAGGGCCGCCGCGTCCGGGTGCTCGGGGTCCGCCAGGAGCAGCCCTGGCCCCAGCGCCTCGGGCACGCCGCCGGTGGGGCAGCCGATGGTCGGGAGACCGCGCAGGGCGGCCTCGATGAGGACGAGGCCCAGGCCCTCGGCGCCGCTGCCGTCCGCCTCGGCGCGCGGGAGGAGCACGGCGGCGCAGGCGGGGATCTGGGCGATGGCCTCCCGCGGGAGCCGGCCGAGGAAGCGCGCCTCGGGGTGCTTCGCGCGCAGCCTGGCCTCCTCCGGGCCATCGCCGACGACGACGAGCGGCCTCCCCAGCGCCTGGGCCAGGCGGGCGGCGCGCTCCACCCCCTTGAGCGGGGTCAGGCGGGCGACGCAGAGCAGGGCCTCGCCGCGGGGCTGGGTGGGCTGGTCCAGCGTGACGGGCATGGGGAGGACATGCGCGGGGCGGGGGATGGCCAGGCGATCGAGCTCGCCGGCCAGGAAGCGGGAGACGGGGAGCAGCGCGCGCGCGGAGCGGGCGACGCGCAGCAGCGAAGGTGGGGCCTGGACGAGGCGGGTCAGGTCGGAGCCGTGGAAGGCGACGGCGACGCGCGCGCCGGATCGCGCCGCGAGCGGTCCGAGCAGGGCGGCGATGGGCCAGGTGGCGAAGACGACCTGGAGGGGCTCCCGAGCGCCGAGCACCCGCGGCGCGCCGGCCAGGGCCGTCCACAGCGCCCCGAAGCGCGCCCAGGATCGGCCGGCCGCCCGGATCACGGGGTAGGGCAGCTGGGCGTCGGCCTCCGGTTGGGGCGGGCCGGCGGCGAGCACCGTGACCGTCTCGCCGTGCGCGTGCAGCGCGGAGGCGAGATCGGCGGCCCAGCTCGCGATCCCGCCCGTGAACGCCGGCGGAAAGTCCAGGGTGACGACCAGCCAGCTCAAGGCGCGGCCGCCGCGTCGCCCGGGGCGAGCAGGGCCTGCAGCCCGGCCCAGACCTCGTCAACGCCGAGCGAGGTCATGCAGAGGTGATCGCCGATCGGGCAGCGGGCGCCGCCGTGCAGGCTGCAGGGCCGGCAGGAGAGGTCGCGCTCCAGCGCCAGGCCGCCCGCGTCCCAGCACCAGAATCCATCCACAGTTGTAGTCGGGCCGAACAGGCCGAGCACGGGCACACCGCAGGCGGCCGCCAGGTGCAGCAGGCCCGTGTCCCCGGCGACCAGGGCGCGCGTCTCCGACAGCGCCTGAAAGGTGCGGCTGAAGCCGCGCTCGGCGATGGCCTCCGCGCGCGGGCCGATCTCGGCGGCGATGGCCTCGACGAGGGCGCGCTCGTCGGGGCCGCCCAGCACGCTCACGGGCCCGGGCCAGCGGGCGCCGAGGCGGGCGAAGCGTCCGGCGGGCCAACGCTTGGTGGCGTGGGCAGCCCCAGGAGCCAGGGCGAGCGCGACGGGCGCCCTGCGGTCGAGCGCGATCCACGGCGCCGGCGCGGGCGAGACCCGAGCGGCCTCGGCGTACCGCGCGACGACGCGCGGCGGCGGCGGGCCATGTTTGAAGACGACGCGGGCGCGGCGGCGCAGGTCATGGCGGCGCACGCGCGCGACGGGGGCGCCAGCGCGCAGGCAGGCGAGGCGGGAGCGCGGGTTCGCGTGCAGGTCGATGACGCGCTCGAAGCCCGCCAGCGAGGGGCGCTCCTCCCAGACGAGCACGCGGTCGACGCCGGGGAGGCGCGCGGCCAGCGGGGCGTAGGCGGCGCGCGTCAGGAAGCTGACGGGCCGGAGCGCGCCGGTCACGGCGCCTGCCAGCACGACGTCGCCGAGCGAGGAGAGACGGATCACCAGGGTGGACACAGGTGTCATGTACTCCGGCGCGCGCGCTCCAGCAGCGCCGACCGGGATCGGATAGCTGAGCGGAAGGGCGGGCGACGGCCCGCAGGCGAGGGGACCATGACGCGATGGACGATGGGAGGGACGGGCGCGCTCCTGCTGGTCTCGCTGACCGCGGGGGCGCAAGACCAGGTGCGGCGCTACACCCTCGAGGAGGTCGCGCAGCACGACCGCCTCAAGGACTGCTGGACCGTGATCGACAACGTGGTCTACGACATCACGCCGGCGGTCAAGAAGCACCCGGGCAGCAAGACCGCGCTGGAGATGGCCTGCGGCCGCACGGCCAGCGTGCTGTTCAAGACCCGCCCGATGGGATCGGGGACCAACCACAGCGCCGAGGCCTGGGCGCAGCTCGAGAAGCTGCGCATCGGCGAGCTGGCCCCGGTGGCGCCGCTCGAGGCGAACCCGGCGCCCGCGCCCGCGCCCGCGCCGGAGCCCGCGCCCGCGCCCGCGCCGGAGCCTGCGCCCCTCGAGGCTCCGCCGCCGTCGGAATGAGCCTCCGCGATCAGCGGGCCTGGGCGGCGCGCTGGACCTGACGGGCGGCGGCGAGCTGACGGTCGAGCTCGGCGCTGGCCTCGGCGCGCGCCCGCACCTCGCGGATCTGCTCGGCGAGATCGGGGGCGTTGGCGTCGTCCAGGCGCGCGTTCGCCAGGGAGAGGCGCAGGCCCTCGACCTGATGGAGCAGCGCGCTCTGGCGGGCCTGGAGCCGCCCGGAGGTCTCCGCGGCCTCCTCGGCGCTGCTCAGGCGGTCTCGGATCGCCAGGGCCGTGGCGGCGTGGGCCTCGGCGGTGCGCGCGTCGGTGGCGGCGGCGGCGAGGCGCTCGCTCTCCTCGAGCTCGTGCTTCAGGCGCTCGCGCAGCGAGGGGTTGGAGAGCGCGTGCAGCTCCAGGGCGTCGTGGTCCAGGGCGTCCGCGTCGCGGCGCAGCGCGGCGAGATCAGGCAGCGCGCGCTCGCGGCCGGTGCGGCGGGCGGCGCTCTCCAGGCCGACCAGGGCCTCCTCGACGCGCGCTCGCCAGGGGCTGCGCTCCGGAGCGGGAGGCGCCTCGACCGGGGCAGGGACGGGGAGCGGGGCGGCCTGCGCAGGGGCGGCCTGCGCGGGGGAAGCGGGGAGCGGGGTGCTCTGGATGGGCGTCGGGCCCAGCGCGCGGAGCTGCATCGCGGTGCGGTAGACGTGGCTGGCCAGCCCAGCGCCCCAGAAGAACGCCCAGAAGGGCACACCATGATCGGCGGTCACGCCGACGACCAGCGCGAAGATGCCGAGGTGCGTGAGCAGGGAGGAGACCAGCTTCGTCTTTACGGCGCCGATGGGGTCACCTCCACCTGGCACCTCTTCGCGGTAGAGGGGCAGGTCGCAGATCCTCTGCCACTGCGTCTCCCCGTCGCGGCGCACGAGCTCTGCCCCGGTGTAGCGGCCCTTGCGGAGCCGGCTGCGGAGCAGGTCCTCGTCGATGGACTTGACCTTGTCGTCGCGCTCGATGTGCCAGGTGGCCATGGCTCCCGCGTATCCCGTCAGGGCTGACGGCGGCGGCGGCTGATGGCCATGGCCGCGGCGAGGGCCAGGAGCGCAGCGCCGCTGGGCCGAGGCGCCGTTCCGCAGCCGCAGCCGTCGTCCTTGGGCTCCTCGCCGGTCTCGCCCTCGCCCTCGCCTTCGCCCTCGCCTTCGCCTTCGCCCTCGCCCTCGCCCT
>CAZKWG010000411.1:0-7200 GCA_964556105.1 uncultured Enterobacterales bacterium
GGGTTGTTGGCGATGGCGTCGGCGGTGCCGTCCTCGTCCGAGATCGAGACCTGTCCGCTCAGGCTGACCGGGCGCGAGAGCACGTCCTGGCAGAGAAAGAGCCGCATGATCGCCGCGGCCCGCGAGCGGTTCATGTTGGAGATGTTGGTGACGTAGCGCCACCATAGCCCGTTCGTCGCCAGCACGCCCACCGCCGGCCGCCCGTCGGTGTAGGCGCTCAGCTCCCAGCCCGAGGCGCCGTCCGGGTAGGTGACCGGCCAGAGATCGGAGAGGATCTCGTTGGTGACGGTGTAGTCCGCCGTGACGATGTCCGTCCAGGGCTTGTCGTTCATGGCGATGTACGCCATCAGGCGCAGGGGCTCCTCGCCCACGGAGCGCTCGAACTCGAACTCCAGCGTCGGATCCAACTGGTAGTCGTAGTACTGGATCTCGAACTTGTCCAAGCGGGTCAGCCAGCGCTCGGCGAAAAACGAGACGAGACGGTCCTCCAGGCGCGGATCGTCCAGGAACTGGGAGCGGTAGACCGCGAGCTGAGATGGATCGGCCTCCACCGCGTCCAGCTCCTCCACCGAAGGGAGGACGCCGCGCAGGTCCAGGCTGAGCCGGCGCAGGAGCTGCGGCGCCTCGAGCGGGACCAGGTGCTCCCCGGGATCCCCGGTCGGCTCGGTCGCGGCGGGAGGATCAGCGCAGGAGAGGGCCAGGAGAAGAGCGATCATCGTGGTGTGCTCAGGATGAAGAGGAGATGGCCCCACTCGGTAGTGTCGAGGCAGAGCTCGCCGAGATCGTCGTCCTCGTGAAAGGTGACGGTGCCGCAGGTGTCGCAGTCGTCGCCCAGGTCCCAGACGGTCCAGAAGCCGCGCGCGTCTCGCAGGTGGATGGCGCCGCTCAGCGCGCCAGCGCAGGCGTCCGTGGTGTCCCAGGTCGCCTCGTCCAGGAAGATGTGGGAGCTGCCCAGGCCGATGCCGCCGGTGGCGGTGAAGCCGTAGTCCCCATCGCCATAATTGGTCACCGTGGCCTCGTAGACGCCGCTGAAGCCGGCGGCCAGCCAGTCCTGGCGGCTCTCGTCGATCCAGCTCCCGTGCACCTCGAAGTCGGAGGTGATCTTGAGCTCGCCGTCCTCCTGCTCGCTCATGTAGGACATGCCGCCGCCGCCCGCGAAGCGCAGCCCGCTCGGGTAGAAGATCTCGAAGTCTCCGCCGTGGGAGTAGGAGAGATCCACCTGGCCGCCGTCCTCGAGGCTGAGCCAGTCCGACGCGTAGTACCAGCCGATCCCCGCGTAGTGGAAGCCGTCGTCGGTGTCGCAGCCGGCCGGGACCGTGCTCAGGTTGTAGGGGTCACCCGGGCAGTCATCGTCGCCCAGCGCCATGATGTTGGAGAAGACGTCGCAGATGTCGCGCGGGTTCGGGGCGCCGATGGCCATGAACGCGCTCAGCTGCTCGCCGACCTCGTCCGCGTTCCACAGGGGCTCCGGGTCACCGGTCGAGTAGACCATCGCCGCGGTGTCTTCGGTGTCTCCTGTCTCCGCGCAGTCCTCACAGGGCTCGCCAGAGCCGCAGGCGACGAGCAGGGTGACGATCGAGACTCTCATCATCGGCGTACACTCCCCCGCTGAACTCACCCTACACCATAGACCGGGCATGCCCACCCGTCAACGGACGAAGCTGGCGCGAGGTGGCCACGAACAGGCTAAGGGACGCCGATGCGCACCGTGCTCAAACGTCTCCTCATGGGCCTCGTGGTCGCGGCCGTCTTCCTGATCCTCATCGAGGCCGCCCTGCGGATGGTCATGCCCGCGCCGCCGCCGCGCCTGGTGCGTCAGCTCTGGAACGCCTCGCAGCCGGCGTTCACCGAGCAGAACGGCATGGTGCTGGCCAGCTTCCAGGATCAGGACATCATCCCGGCCTTCCCGGCCGAGCCGATCGCCGGGCGCGTGCGGGTCATGGTCTTCGGCGAGTCCTCCGTGCGCGCCGGCAGCCAGATCCCGCTCGCCCAGGAGTTCCCGGCCCTGCTCGAGCAGGCGCTCAACGACGGCGGGCGCTCGGTAGAGGTGCTCAACCTCGGCCGGCCCGGCATGGACAGCCACGGCATCCGCCTGCTGGTCGAGCAGGCCCTGGTCTACAAGCCCGCCATCGCCGTCATCTACGCGGGCCACAACGACATCGGCAACGCCTACATGACCAAGCGCTACGGCGACGTCTCGGGGGCGACCATGGCGAAGCTACGACTGGCGGTGGATCAGCTCCGCCTGTACGGCATGCTGCGGCAGGTCGTTCAGCGCACGGCGCCGCCCCAGGTGGTGCCTTCCGCCATGACGATGCACCAGCAGGACGCGCTGCCGCCCGTGCAGCGCGCGCTGGCCGAGCAGGAGTTTCAGCGCAACCTGGAGTGGATCGTGGACCGCCTGCAGCGCGCCGAGGTCCGCGTCGTGCTCTCGACCGTCGGCTCGGACCTCATGCAGTGGAACGCCGGGCTCGCCTCCTGCCCGGAGGCCCTGCCGTCGGAGGCCTGGGGCTCGGACGGCATGCGCCTTCTCCTGCGCCCCGACGTGGTCTCGGAGAGCCAGGCCGACGCGGCGCTCCAGGCCTCGCCCGGCTGCCCCGAGGCGCACTTCATCCGCGGCCTGCGCCGGGACGCGCGCGGGGACGGCCGGGGCGCGCTCGAGGACCTCGTCGCCGCCCGCGATCTCGACCGCGTCCCGCTGCGCGCGACCAGCGGGATCATCACCGCCATCGAGCGCGTGGCCGCGGAGAAGCAGGTGACGCTGGTGGACTACGAGGCGAAGATCCACGAGGATCTCGGCCACCATCACCTCTTCGCGGACGTGGTCCACCTCTCGGCGGCGGGCCACCAGCTCGTCGCCCAGACGATGCTGCCCGCGCTGAAGCAGGAGGTAGACCGGGTGAGCCCGCGCTGAGGCCTCTCAGCCCCCGCCGCGCTTGAGCAGGCGGTTCGGGAGCTCGGGCAGGGTGCAGCCGCTGGTGTCCACGGTCGGATCGACGGCCGGGATCTTGGAGAGGTCCCAGGCCAGCGCGTTGTCCCCGCGCGCAGCCGGGGCCCCGAGCACCTCCGTCAGGAAGCCCTCCAGCCCCGCCGCCCCGGCGAGGTCGAGCTGAAGCGAGGCCACGCGATAGCCCCGCTTGTACAGGTCGGCCGCGTCGAGCTGCGAGCAGGCCACGTCCTCGAGGCTGAACGTCGGCTCGTCCGATTGCAGCGGCGCGTTGGGGTCCAACGAGCCTCCGCGGGCCTGCACGTTCGCGTAGGCCAGCAGCGCCGCTGAGCGCGTCAGCACGCTGTGCTCCAGCGTCGTGTCGTAGATCCCGCGGAACGAGGTCGGGACCGGCCGCCCGTGCTCGAGCTGCCAGAGCAGGTAGTGGCCGTGCATCTCCGGCCCGCCGCCCTTGCGCAGCGCCGTGTCGATGGGGAAGTTGATCACCGGCCCGGGCGGGACCTGGCGCAGAACGTCCAGCAGCCCGGCGGGGGCCGCCGCGGGGAAGCTCGGCCGCTCGAAGCTGTAGAACTTCGGCCAGGTCGTCTGGTCGAGCAGGGTCAGGCCGATGAGCCCGATGCCCGTCAGGGCCTGCGCGAGCCGCGCGCGCGGCGTCAGCGCGAGGTAGCCGTACATGGCCACCACGCCCGCGGGCAGCGCCGCGAGGACCGCCATCCGCGACCAGCTCCGCAGCGGGCGCAGCGCGTCGATGGCGTCCAGCATGAGGTAGACCGGCGTGCGCACATAGCCCATCTGCTGGAGCGTCCCCTCGGAGCTCTGCATGCGCATCAGCGGGCCCGCCGAGATGGTGAGCGCCCAGACGAGCAGCACCAGCCAGCCGATGGCCTGTCGGCGATAGGCCGCCGCGCCCATGACGCCCAGCCAGAGGCTGAGCACGCCCACATAGGGCGCCTGATCCATCCACTGCTCCACCGCGCGCCGATCCGAGATGCGGAGCATCTCCGCGAGCGCCACCGGGGGGTACTCCTCCGCGCGGAACTTCGGGATCGGCCTGTCTCCCTTGGCCCCGAGGAAGCCCGTGCTGCCGTCCGGCGGGTGCTGGACCAGGGCGATGGCGGCGGGCAGCGCGCAGAGCACGCCCACCGCGGCCACCAGGCCGAGCCGCCAGATCTTCTCCCGCCAGGGCAGGCGGCGCGCCATCCACAGCGAGAGCGGCGCCTCGAGCAGGAAGACGAACACGGCGATGTACCAGCCGCCGAGCGCAATCGCGCCCAGGACCAGCCCCGCGGCGATCCCCTTCCACAGGGGCGGCGGGGCCGTGTTCGGCTCTCCCTCTCCGCTCAGGCCGCGGGGGAGGCGCAGCCACTCGTGCAGCAGCGCGAGGTGCCAGGGGTAGAGCACCGCCGGCAGGTACTCCGTGCGGCCCATGAACGGGACCTGGAGCAGGTAGGGGCTCAGGCAGAACACGGAGGCCATCAGGGCGATCGCCCAGGGAGCAGCCGGGTGATCCCCCACGAGCCGGCTACCCAGGCGGTAGCAGCCGAAGGCCCCGAGCAGCGTGGTCGCCGCATGCAGCGCGTTCCAGCCCAGCGCCGCGCCCACCGCGCCGCTGCCCGTCCCCCAGTACAGGGGCAGGAAGGCCGCCAGGTTGATGGGGTCCATCAGGTGCGAGACGAAGCCGTCGGGATAGTTCACCTGGGCGACGCGCACGAAGGGCCCATGCTCCCAGAGGCCCTGCGCCGTGCACCACAGCCCCCAGAGGTGGCCGAGGGCCTCCGTGTACGCGCTGCCCAGCGCGCTGCTCCAGGGGGTCAGGAAGACCGAGCCCCCCATCGCCAACGTCGCGAGGAGGCCGATCACGGCCGTCGGCAGCCAGGGGCGCCGCTGAACCCCGTCGAGGAGACGATCGCTCAGGCGCGGTCGGGCAGGCGATTCTTGAGGGTCAGGCATGAGGTCCCGTGGAATTCAGAGACCTTATCACCTGTGCGCGACCGGGGCAGCCTCGCGGGGCGCCCGCGTGGACTCAGTACGCCATCTCCAGCTCCTGATACTCCATCGCCGTCGAGCCGTCCGCCGGCCCCGTGACGCTGAACCGCAGGTCGATGCCCACGGACTGTCGGGGCGCCAGCTCCAGCGCCCAGCGCATCACGCCGGGGGGATCGTCCTCGCTGGGAGGGCGCGGCGGGGTGGTCTCCAGCATCTTGACCGTCACGCGATCGGTCTCCGAGACCGGGACCTGGTCGGTGACCATCACGCGCTCGGCCTTGTCGCCGAAATTCGTGACCGTGATCCGATAGTGGAAGGTGTAGCGGACCGTCTTCCGACCGGCGCCGGGGTGGTCCAGCTCGCGGCTGATCAGGGTGCGCTCGACCTTGAAACGGTCATCCGTCCCCAGGGAGAGCAGCAGCTCCTCACCCGGCGTCACCGTGTCGATGCTGGCGGAGCCGACATAGTCCCCGCCCACGAAGGTGGAGAGCATGCCGGGCAGCAGCGGCGCGTCGCCGGTGTACTTCAGGCGGCCGCGACGGTAGACCTCGGCGACCAGCTTCGGCGTCGTCGCGTACTCGACCACCACCGGGAAGCTGCGCGCCCCGACGGGGAGCCGCTGCTGACTGCCGTCGCCGGCCACGGTGCGTCGCCCCGGGATCGCGAAGAGCACCGTCCCGCCAGAGGCGCGCGTGGTGCTGAAGCCGCCATCGCCCGCCGCCTGCTGCATCGGAGCCTGCGCGCGCTGCACGTTGCTCAGCTCCTGAAAACGCCCCGCCCCGCTCTCCAGCGCGTTCAAGCCGCTGTCGTAGCGTCCGAGCGTCCAGGCGCCCAGCTCGGGCAGCTCGCCGGAGATCGAGGGGTTGGCCGTGGAGAGAAAGAGCGCGGCGTCCTTCCAGGTGTCTCCGGTCTGGTTGGTGACGATCCCGAAGTAGCTGAGCTCGACCTGACCGTCGGCCAGCCGCGCGTTGTAGGCCGGGGTCCAGCCAGCGCCGAAGACCTGGTAGGACAGGGCGAGCGTGACCTTGCTGGCCTTCGCCGACTCCACCTCCACATGTACCGTCGCGCCCGTCGCCTCCCGATCCTCCAGGCGGAGCAGCAGGGGGCGCAGCTTCTTGTCCAGCTCGGCGGCGCGCTCCTCCTCGACGCGCAGGCGGGCGGCCAGCTCGGCCTCGGCCTGACCGATGTACTCCAGCGTACCTTTGACCAGCGGCAGCGCGGGCTGAGGCTGGTCCTCGCCGTCCTGCATCAGCGTGGCCCGCAGGTAGGCGCGCTGCGCCAGGAGCGCGGCGATGCGGTCGCGCACCTTGCCCAGCTCGTCGGCCAGCCCCTTCGCCTCCTCGCGCAGGGCGCCGGTCGCCTCGGTCTCGGCGACGTCGCCGCTCCCGCTCGTCCGCTCGACCCCGAGCACCGTGACCTCGCCAGCGCGCAGATCCACGTGCAGGCTCTCCGCGGCGATCCCCAGCGGCAGCCCCTCGAAGGAGACCGAGCTCGCCCCCGCGGGCAGCTCCAGCGTGCGGACGCGGGTGACCAGGGCGCGGTCAGGAAAGACCGTCACGGTGTCCACCGCGGAGTTGGGCGCCAGCGGCAGCTTCGCCTGCACGCCCACCTGGGCGCGCGCCGGGGCCGGCGCCTGGGCGAGCATCCCCTGGACCTGATCGACGTCGTAGGAGAGCTTCATCCGCTGCTTCGCGCTCTCTTCGAAGTCCATGTCGTCGCCGGCATGCGCCAGCGGCGCCAGAACCAGCAGGGCTATCCAGAGGGGCTTGCGCATGGGGGTGCTCTCCGTTGTCTCAGGGCGTATCGTCTGAGCAGCGCTGACGCATCCAGGCGGGCGCGCTTGCCGCCGATCGAGCGCCGCGCGACATTTCTTACTCCAGGAGGGTGACATGCCCCCGCAGCCCACCGACGACGTCGCCGCGAACCTCGCCCGCAACCTCCGCGCGCTGCGCCTCACGCGCGGGGCCAGCCAGGCGCAGATCGCTCGTCAGGCCGGCGTCCCGCGGGCCACGCTCGCGCACCTGGAGTCGGGCGAGGCCAACCCCACGCTCTCGGTGCTCCGCGCCGTCTCGCTCGCCCTCGGGGTCTCGATCGAGGAGCTCCTCGCGGCCCCCCGCACGGAGGCTCGCTTCTACCCGGCCGACACGCTCCCCGTGCGCCGGCCCGGCCAGGCCATCGTTCGGCGCATCCTCCCAGACCCCCTCCCTGGGACCGAGATCGAGCGCTTCGAGCTGGCCTCTGGCGCGTCCTTCCGCGGGGTCCCTCAC
>CAZKWG010000412.1:0-7197 GCA_964556105.1 uncultured Enterobacterales bacterium
GGGGCGACGATCAGCCGCCCCCCCGCCAGCGAGGGGGCGACGATCAGCGAGACGTCCTGGCCGACGCGCGCGTCCACGCCCTGCGCGGCGCGAAGGGGACCTTGAAGCGGAGGAAGCGCGAGATCGAGCGAGGGCGTGACCACGACGACCGCGTCCCAGCGACCGGAGTCGCGGACGGCGATCGCCGGATCACCGGCGGGCACGAGGTTGGGCAGGGCCATCGGGAGTCTCCGTGCGCGGTCCTTTAACGCGCCAGGACTGCGTTAGAGGGCAGGACCGAGGGACTCCATCCATGTGGAAGACGCTGCTCCTCATCGCCGCCTGCTCCACCTCGACCCCCGCGATCGAGCCTGGCGGTTCCACGCTGGGGCCCACCTTCGACGGCAAGGACGCGAAGCGTACGCAGCTGCGCGTCTCGCTGACGCCCGTGGCGAGCGGCTTCAAGAACATCACCGATCTGCAGTTCCCGCCGGGCGAGTCGGGCCGCTTCGTCGTCCTGGAGAAGGGCGGCGGGGCGTACTGGTTCGACCTGAAGAGCCAGCAGCGCGCCGAGCTGCTCACGGTCGCCGTGCGGTCGACCTCCGAGCTCGGGTTGCTGGGGCTGGCCTTTCACCCCAGATACGCTGAGAACCACAAGATCTACACGAACACGAACCCGAAGGCGGGCGAGCTGCGCACGGTCATCTCCGAGTGGACGGTGGACCCCGCCACGGGCAAGGCCGGCCAGGAGCGGGTGCTGCTGGAGGTCCTTCAGCCCTACTCGAACCACGACGGCGGGCAGATCGCGTTCGGGCCGGACGGCTATCTCTACATCGGGATGGGCGACGGCGGCTCGGGCGGCGACCCGCAGGGGCACGGCCAGGACCGCAGCACCCTGCTGGGAGACATGCTGAGAGTGGATGTGGATCGCGCCGACCCTGGCCTCGCCTACGCGATCCCCTCGGACAACCCCTTCGTCGGGATGGAGGGGGTTCGCCCGGAGATCTGGGCCTGGGGCCTGCGCAACCCCTGGCGCTTCAGCTTCGACCCCAACAAGCGCCTGATCGTCGCCGACGTCGGCCAGAACGCCTGGGAGGAGATCGACGTGGTCGCGCGGGGCGACAACCTGGGGTGGAATTTCCGCGAGGGCAGCCGCTGCTTCGAGCCGGAGCTGCTCTGCCCGACGGAGGGGCTGGTCGATCCCATCTACACCTACGGGCACGACGAGGGCGCGTCGATCACGGGCGGCTATGTCTGGACGAACCCCAGCTTCCCCGCGCTGGTCGGCTGGTACCTCTTCGGGGACTTCGCCACCGGGCGGCTGTGGGCCCTCGACGTGCGCGGCGCGCTGACCCCGGGGAAGGACGCGCCGGTGCAGAGCCTGGGCCGCTGGGACATCCACCCCGCGACCTTCGGGCGCGACGCGGACGGCACGGTCTACGTCGCGGACTTCCCCAGCGGCGCGGTCTACCGCATCGGAGCCGGCACGTGAAGCGCGCGCTGGCCCCGCTCTACGTCGCGCTCGGCTGGCTCTGTCTGGCGCTCGGCTTCGTGGGCATCTTCCTCCCCGTCCTGCCCACGACGCCCTTCGTGCTGCTGGCGGCCTGGCTCTTCTCCAAGGGCAGCGAGCGCCTGCACCGCTGGCTGCTCTCGTCCAAGACCTTCGGGCCCGTCATCCGCGACTGGGAGCGCGACGGCGTCATCCGACCCCGGGCCAAGGCGCTCTCGCTCACGATGATGGCGCTGCTCTTCGGCTACACCCTGATCTTCGTGGACGTGAAGCCGGTGGTGAAGGTCGTCGTGAGCAGCATCGGCCTCGCCACCGCGGCCTTCATCCTCT
Source organism: uncultured Enterobacterales bacterium (assembly GCA_964556105.1). GTDB lineage: Bacteria > Myxococcota_A > UBA796 > UBA796 > CAZKWG01 > CAZKWG01. Next base: position 1,820 of record CAZKWG010000412.1, read on the forward strand.
CGCGCCCCTCGGCGCCGCGCCCCGACCCGGTGGAGCCCGGAGAGGGCTGAGCGGGCGGGGCCTGGTCAGAGGCCGCCGCCCAGGAACACCCAGAGGCCGCCGGTGTTCGTGTCCGTGCTGATCGGCGCGTAGCCCCAGCCGCCGATGATCAGGTCTCCGACCTCGTCCCCGTCCAGGTCGTCCGCCACTGCCAGCGCGGAAGCGCCGTACAGGCTGCCGGCGGTCCCGGCGATGCGCGCGTCCGCGTCGAGCAGCGAGAGGTCGCCGCTGTACGGCCCGTAGACCACGTAGGCGTAGCCGAAGTCCGCCAGCGTGTCGTCGCTGCCATACGGCGCGCCGACGACGAGATCGGCAGACCCGTCCACGTTCAGGTCGCCGGCCGCCAGCGCCATCCCCGACTGCTCGCCGTCGGTGGCGCCGTAGAGGCGGGCATCGGCGTTGTAGAGGTTGAAGTCCCCGCCCACCGGGCCGTACACCAGATAGGACACGCCGTTGCCCGCGCCGGCGCTGTCCTCATAGGGAGCGCCGACGGCGACGTCATCGTAGCCGTCCCCGTTCACGTCTCCCGCCGCCGCCACCGCGTAGCCCGCGCCGTCGTCGTCCTGCTCGCCGAGCAGCCGCGCGTCGGCGTCGCTGAGGCTGGCGTCGTCCTCGTCGCCGGGCCCGAAGACGAGGTAGGCGGCGCCCCGATCCTCCCCACCGGCGTCGAGCTGATAGGCGCCGACGATGACGTCGTCATAGCCGTCGGCGTTCACGTCGCCCGCGCCGTCCAGGGCGCCGCCGGCGTAGTCGGCCGCCTGCTCACCGAACCAGACGCCCTCGACGCTGCCGATGAGGACGTCGCCCTCGCGCAGCTCGTGCAGGAAATAGACGGCGCCCGCCTTGCTGTTCACGCCGGGCGCCCCGATCGCCACGTCGCTCAGCCCGTCCCGGTTCATGTCGCCCGCGCCCGCCACCGCCTGGCCGGCGTAGTCATAGTCCTCGTCGCCCGCGATCAGGTGGACCGCGCTCTCCCCGAGCGACATCGACCCCGAGATGGGCCCGAGCACCAGATAGACGCCGCCGGCGTCCACATCCCCCGCGTCGCGCCGAGGCGCGCCGATGATGAGATCGTCGGCGTCATCGCCGTCCAGGCTACCGGCGCTGTCAACCGAATAACCGGCCTCATCACCCGCGTTCTCGCCGATCAGCACCGCGGTCGCCTCGGCGAGGCTGGCGCTGCCCGTGATCGGGCCGCTGACCACGTAGGCCGCCCCCGCGTTCGAGGAGTCCAGATCCGAGTACCGCGCCCCCACGACGAGATCGTTGAGCCCAGAACCATCCAGATCGAAGTCGCCCACCGCGGCCAGCGCATGCCCCGCCCTGTCGCCCTTCGTGGCGCCGTAGCGCATCCCGTCGGCGCCGAGCAGGTCCGTCTCGCCCATCAGGCCGCAGGTGGCGGCCCCATCGCAGTTGTTGTCCAGGCCGTCCGAGCAGATCTCCTCGGCCGCCGGGTTGACCTCGCCGTCCAGGTCGTCGCAGTCGTCGCCCCAGCCCTCGGCCGGCTCGCCGTCGGCGTCCTGATCGAAGTCGTCGGCGCCGTCGCAGTTCTGGTCTACGCCGTCGTACCAGGCGTCCTCGGCGCCGGGGAAGATGTCGTCGTCGTCGTCGTTGCAGTCATCGCCGCCCACGATCTCGGCGTCCGAACCATCTTTGTCCATGTCCGTGCCGGTGAACCCATCGCAGTCCTGGTCGATCCCGTCATAATAGCCGTCCGGCGCGCCCGGGTAGACCGTCTCGTCCTCGTCGTCGCAGTCGGAGCCGCCCACGTCCTTGCCAGGGAAGCCGTCTCCGTCCAGGTCCTGCAGGTCCTCGCCGTCGCAGTCCTGATCGACGTCGTCATAAGGATCCTCGGTCGCGCCCGGGTAGACGCTGTCGTCCGAGTCGTCGCAGTCGCCGCGCAGCGCCACGGCGCCCTCGGGCTGTCCGCAGGAGAGGATGGTGGACGTCTCGTCCCCCCAGCCGTCCCCGTCGGCGTCCACATACCACTCCCCCGCCGCGGCGACGTCGGGATCGTCGTCGTCGCAGTCCTCGTCCCAGCCCACCCCGTCGCGATCCTCGTCCGCGTAGAGCTCGGCCTCCTTCTCGGTGATCCAGGCCTTGCAGCCCGAGACCTGCGTGAGAAGCGCGCTGGCGATGAGGAGCGAAGCGCGGATCATCTCGACCTCCGGCAGAGCGCCAGGTTGGCGTCACAGCTCAGGTTGGCCTCCTCGCCCTCGCGGACGGTGAAGGTCACCGCGGGGATGGCCTCCTGGTCGTCCGTGAAGCGAACGAAGAGCGTATAGGTCCCCGCGGGGACCTCACCCGGCGGAAAGGTGCGACCACCGCTCGTTGCCCAGACATCGCTGGGAGGGTTCCTGGCCGTCACGCGGAAGGCCGCGGACGTGGGAGCCTGCTCGGGCGGCGCGGAGATCGCGACCGTGGTGGGCGAGCTCGCCGGGATGGAAACGACGGTTGGAGGCGCGGAGACCGGCTCGGCGGCCGCTTCGGGCGCCCGCGGGGCGATGCGCGGCGGGCCGCTCGAGACCGCAGGGGAGGCGGACACGGCGGGCGCCGACGGCGCGGGCTCCTCGACGGTCGGGAGCGCTGGCGCGATCTCAGGGCTCGTGGCCGCAGGCGAGCTGTTGGCCACGACGGGCTCCAGCGGCGCGGGCTTCGCCGTCGCCACGGGCGCGCCGCCGGCGCCGAAGATCCGATCCACGAGGCTCGGCCGCAGCACCGCGAAGAAGACCAGCACCATCACGATGATGCCGCCGAGCCCGAGCAGCAGCCCGCCCGCCGCGGAGCGCCAGGGCGCCCGACCCGGCAGGACCTGCGTGCTGTCCAGCATGACCGGCACCAGCGCCGTAGCCTTCGTGCCCGCCAGCGTCGGCTGGCCCTGCGACTCCTCGATGATCTCGCCGCAGCGATCATCGCGCGTCAGGGGCGGCTGGAAGGACAGGATGAGCGGGATCTCCGACTCCGCCCAGGTGCGCAGCCCGGGTCCGACGATGTCGTCCGCCAGCGCGCGCAGGCGCTGCTGCGCGACGCGGGCGAGCGGGCGATCCTCCGGGTTGAACGCGATCATCTCCTCGATGAGCAGCACGATGGCCCGCGCGGCGTCGGGGTTGCGCGAGGCCAGCGTCCCCTCCATCTGCCCCGAGACCGTGCCCGTGATCTCCTGGACGAAGGCGCGGTGGCGATCCGGGTTGGTCGGCGGATCCGGCGCCTTCTCCCCCGTCAACAGCTGCGCCAGCACGATGCCCATCCCGTAGATGTCGCCCTCTGGTCCCTCGAGCCCGTCGTGGCGCTCCGGCGACATGTATTTGGGCGTGCCGAAGCGCCAGGCCTGCGTGCTGGCCTCGCGCTCGTCCACCTCGGCGCGCGCGGCGCCGAAGTCGAGGATCTTCACCTCGCCATGCGCGGTGATCCGCAGGTTCCCCGGCTTGAGATCGCGGTGGACCAGCTTGAGCGCCTGGCCCGTCAACGGGCTGGGGAGCGAGTAGGCGGCGTTGAGCGCCCCCGCCACCTCCTCGCCGATCTCCAGCGCCACCCGCGGCGGCAGCGGCCCGCGGCGGATGAGCACGCCCGCGTCCACACCGGGGATGTACTCCATCACCACGGCCCAGCCGTCCGGCAGCCGCGCCAGCCCGTCCACGTTGACCACGGACGGGTGGCGCAGCATCCCGAGCAGCCGCGCCTCGTCGCGCAGGCGCTGCTCGATCTCCGCCGCTGGATCGAAGGTCCCGCGCAGCACCTTGAGCGCGACGGGCTTGGAGAAGCCGCCCGCGCTGAGCAGCTCCGCCCGATACACGACTCCGAAGCTACCTTTTCCCAGGACCTCGTTGATCCTGTATCGGCGGGGCTCGCTCACCAGCGCACCTGCACGAGCGCGAGCGTCACGCCGCCCAGCGCCACGGCCGAGGCCGCCCCGCTGGCGATCACCAGCCCGTTGGAGCGCGCCCGCAGCGTCTCGCGCAGCGCCGGGTTCGTCTCGTCGGAGCGGTAGGCCTCGGCCGTCGCCCAGGCCACCGAGTACATCGTCGCGGCGCTCCCCGCGCTCACCGCCGCCACGCCGATCCAGCCCCAGCGCGGCCCGGAGCGCTCCGGCTCCACCTTCGTCGTCAGGTCCGTCTCGCCCGGCCCAGCTGCCACCGGCTGCGGCGGCAGGGCCGCGGGCAGGGCGGGCAGCGGATCCTCGGGCCAGAGGTAGGCGCTGCTCAACACGCGACCGTCCGCGCCGAAGACCTGCACCAGCGCAGGCCAGGCCGCCGGCCGCGCGTCCGCCGTCCGCCCATCGACGCGCACCACCGCCGAGGTCGGCGGCAGCGGCGCCCACTGCGCCCGCTCCAAGGGGTAGGACTCGTAGATCCCGCGCACGGGGTGACCCGCGGGGAAGAGGCTCTCCGGGAAGCGCCACTCCGGCTCGAGCGAGCGCGCGGCGGCGAAGGCCAGGGCGGCGCGCTCCTTGTCACCCGCGATGAACGCCTCGAGGCCGATCATCCGGTGGGCGCCGGCCACCAGATCGCGCGTCACGGGCTCGACCAGGCAGGTCAGCGTCGCCTTGATCCGCCCCGTCTCGGCGACGAAGCCGTCCAGGTCCAGCGCCCCGTAGGCGGCGAGCGCGCCCTCTTCGGCGGCGAGCAGGTCGCGGCTGGTCGCCGGACAGGGCTCCGCCGCCCAGGCTGACGCGCAAAAACGGGTGACGAGGGCGAGCACAAAGAGCGCTCGGCCGAAGAGGGTCAGGAGTGTCCGGGGAACCGCGTTCATAGAGGCACGTTACCAATTTCATCTTATCCGACCGCCATGAAAAGTGCAGTGAGCTGTCCGTCAGGAACGCTATGCTCGGGGCATGACACCTGAAACACCGACGGCGCATGAGGCGGCGCGCCTCGCCCGAGATGCCGATCACGCCCTCTCCGCGGGGCAGCTCGACAAATCGGAACACATGTACAGGTCCGCTCTCGCCACCTTCGAGGCGCACGGGAGTCGCCAGGGGGTGGCGTCGACCCTCACCGGCCTCGGCGCGGCCCTCGCCGCCCAGGGTCGCAGCGAGGACGCGCGCGCCACCTGGGAGCGGGCCCTCCACCTGCACCGGGAGCTGAGCGACCGCCGATCCGTGGGCGTCGTCCTGAACAACCTGGGCGGGCTGCACCTCTCCCTGGGCGCGCGCGAGGAGGCCGCGTCCCTGCTGCTGGAGGCGCTCGAGCTGCTGGAGATCGAGGGGGAGAGCCGGCGCGCCCTGGAGGCGCGGTTGAACCTGGCCTCGCTGCACCACGAGGCGGGCCGGCTGGAGCTGGCCCAGGCCCTCGCCGAGCAGGGCGCCGCGACCGCCCGCGCCATCCTCGACGTCCGCGCCG
>CAZKWG010000413.1:0-7193 GCA_964556105.1 uncultured Enterobacterales bacterium
GGGGGCGACCGCCGTCGCGCGCGCCTTCGCGGTCGTCTTTCTGTGGATGCCGACGGTCCTCGAGTTCGGCCCCTCGGCCTATGTGGAGCCCTGGCTGGTCCTGCTCGCCGTGCTGGTGGTCCGCCTGGGGCTGGAGGCGCGCACCTCGCCCGGCTGGGGCGCGCTGGCAGGGGCGCTGGCGGGGCTGGCCGCGAGCGTGAAGTATCCGGGCCTTGTCGTGGGGCTGAGCGGGCTGCTCCTCATCCCCCGCGGGCCGCGCGAGCGGTTCCTCGTGTTGGTGGTGCTGGTGGGCTCGCCCTTCTACCTGCGCAACCTGGTGGAGCGCGGCAACCCCTTCTTCCCGCTGGCCTGGGAGCTGCTGGGTGGAGAGGGCTGGGACGCCTGGCGCGCCTACGCCTACCGCGCCACGCTGAAGAACTACGGGGAGGGCAGGGAGGCGCTGGACTGGATCCTGGTGCTTCCTCGTCTCTTTCTCGGCCGCGACCTGGTCGACGGCTTCGAGGGCTCGCTGGGGCCGCTCCCTCTGCTGGGGCTGCTGCTGGCGCCCTTCCGGCGCTCCGTGGAGCCGGGGGCGCGTCCCGCGCGCCTCCTCGTGCTGGCCCTCGCCCTGGGCTGGCTCCTCTTCTGGGCGTTGACGGTCCAGCAGGCGCGCTTCGCCCTGGTCCCGGTCGCGCTGCTCCTGGCGCTCGGCGCCGCCAGCCTGGGGTCGGGCCGCTGGTTGCCGCCCGTCCTGCTCACCCTCGCGCTGGCCTGGGGCGCTGGCCCGCTGGCCTCGCTGTGGACGCGGCAGCAGACGACGGCCTGGCTGAGCGGTCACCTCGATCGCGAGGCGCTGCTCGCGAAGCTCCTGCCGGAGTCCTATGTTCCCCTGAAGGAACTAGATAATCTAGTTCGTCCCACGGAGCGCGTCTGGCTGGTCTGGACGCGCGGCTACACCTACTACCTGAACCGGCCCTACCGGCTGGACAGCGTCTTCGAGGCCTGGCGCCTCGAGGCGCTCTTCGACGAGAGCCCGGACCTGGACGCCGTACACGCCGCCCTCGCCCGCGACGGGATCACCCATCTGCTCATCCACCACCGCTTCTACCTCGCGGGCACCAACGCGGATCTGAGCCCGGGTCGCACGGCGCGCCTGCGCGCTCGCTTCGTCTCGGCGCTCGAGGGCGGCCTGCTCGTCCCGGTGCGGACCTGGGGGCCCGTCACGCTCTACGCGGTCGCTCGGCCCTCGCCTGAGGTTCAACGCTGAAAAAAGGAGGGCCCCGCGCGTGGCGAGGCCCTCCGATGGGACGCGGGGTCCCTGGAGACTAGTTGGGGCTGGCCCAGAAGTCGAAGCGCATCCCGTCATCGGTCTTGCCGGCCGCGGCGTCGATCAGGCTGGCCAGGCGGACGCAGGGGCAGATGGTGCCGACGATGCACTCGACGAGCGGGAAGCCGCCCGAGAAGCCAGCGTTGTACCACTCACCGGCGCCGGGGAGCGAGCTGGAGAGGATGATGGCCGCGACGTCGTCATCGCCCGCCTGCGCGGGAGTGGAGACGACGGCGCCCGTGGCGATGGCGCCCAGGGCGAGGACGGCGAGCAGACGCTTCATCATGGAGACACCTCGTACAGCGACAGGTTCAGCGAGAGAGGCCTCAGGGGAGGTCCCTGACGGCGACGGTGGAGGCAAGCTTCAGCTGAAACAGATGATCGGGGAGATCCTCACCGACCACGACCTGGAGCAGATCCAGCTCAACGCGGACCTTACCACCCGGAGCCGGTGAAGTCGAGACGACCTTCATCGGAACCCAGAGGTCGGGCGCGATCTCGCGCCAACGGCTCCCCTCGGTCGAGACGACGAAGACATCGAGCTGCTCGATGGTCGAGGAGACGAGATAGCCGTGCTCGGCGTCGATCACCCAGGTCAGCTTCCCGCCGCGCTCGTCCGTCGCGACGACGCTGCGGGTAGGGCGCCCGCCCACGTTGCCCTCCGGCCCCCAGGCGACCGTGGACATGTCCGCCGCCTCCAGGCCGGTCCGGATGCCGGGGATGGAGACCTTGCCGAGCACGTTGGCCAGGGTTCGAGCGCGCTCGTCCGCGGGCAACGCGAGCAGATCGACGCGCTGCGCCGCGTTCAGGGCCGGGACGTAGTCCCAGAGCGTCTTGCCGTCGCAGGCCAGGAGGCGCGACGTGTCGCCCACATAGTCCACGCGGAAGTGGCCGCCCGGCTCGCCGGCGAAGACCCAACGCTCCTCGCGGCTGGCCTCGTTCTGCAGCGTCGTGCGGATCACGCTGTAGCGCACGGCCTCGAGGGCGCGCGCGCGCGCGTCGATGGCGCGCAGGGCGTCCGCGGGCGCGTCCGGGACGGCCTGGGCCGCAGAGGGCGCGATCACCGCGAGCAGCGCGAGGAGCAGGGGCCAGAGGACCATGACGCCCGCATTAGCGGTCTGGGGCGCGCCCGGCAAGTGCGCAAGAGCGCCGCGTCAGGCTACGATAGAGGAAGGAGCTTCCTGAGTGCTCGCTCTTCGCCTCGCTCCCGTCTCCGTCCTGCTCCTCGCCGCCTGCGCGCCGGTGGAGGCGCCGATCACGGAGCAGCCGCCCATCCTGGCCTGGCTGGTCGTTCACGTCGATCCGCTCCCGCGCCAGTCGGAGGGAGACTGCCTCGAGGAGGCGGTGACCGGCTGCGGCGCGCTGAAGGGCGAGACCTGGCGAGACCGGACGGAGAACCTGGTCTGGCTGACGGATCGCTGGATCGAGACCGGGCGCACGATGGATCTCGAGCTGGGGCCGGAGGCCGCGCTCGGGTGGGCGGAGGACCCGGAGGTGACGGCCTCGCTGGTGGCGACGCTCGAAGAGGCGGGAGACGAGGACGCCGCGACCACGGCGGCGGAGACCGTGGCCACGGGGCGGGCCAGCATCAGCGCGCTGGTGAGCAGCGGCGCGGCCTCGCTCGGCGTTCACGTCCACGACATCGTCCCCGACGCGGGCGGTCTTTGGGGCGCCGTCTACCTCAACCTGGGCGAGATCTCGGAGGAGGGCTCGCCAGAGGTCTGCACGACCTGGGAGGAGGATCCGCTGGCCGAGCCGCGGGCCGACGTCATCGAGCGCGTCGTGGCCTACGGGGTGAACGCGGCGGACGCCATCGCCGCGCCGCTCGGGGCGCCGCTGGAGAGCTTCACCGGGCACCTGCCGCGCAGCATGTCCGGCAAGATCACCGTCGTGGAAGACGTCGAGGCGCTCGATCCCGAGAACGTGACGGGCTTTCCCGAGCGGTTCGCGCCGACCAACCTGGGCTCGGCCTACAGCGAGTGCCTCACGGTCGCGCTGGATCACCAGCCCTTCGAGGCCTGGCCCGCCGATGAGATCCGCGCCCTGGCCGCCGGCGACGGCCCTCCCGTGGTCCCCGGCGCGCGCGTGGTGGGCAGCCTGTCGGAGCACCTGGGCGTCCCCGCCGACGGATCCCTGGGCGCGGACGCGCGCCGGCTCCTCCAGGCGGTGGTGAACTGGCGTTACGCCGGGCTGATGGGCGAGGCGCCCCGGCCCTGGGTGTTCACCTTCCACACCCACCTCTTCGACCTCTACCCGGGCGCGCCGAACGCGGACATCGCCCTGGAGCGGGGCCTGCGGCCGCAGCTCGGTCAGAAGTTCCGCAAGGATCTCGACGCCTTCGCCGGCCTGATCGACGCCTTCGAGGGGAAGACCCGCTGGCAGGGCATGGCCCAGGAGGGCGGCGTGACGCGCTGGGCGCTGCCGCGAGACGTAGACGCCGCCGGCTCGGCCTTCTCGTACAGCCAGGAAGGCGAGGCGCCGCCCGAGGCGATGGACCGCGAGGCCTACCCCTATCTCCCGCTGGTCGCCGAGCGGCTCTCCTTCTCTCACCTGGGCTGCACCGGAGAGATGGACGGGGTCGAGCTCTACGGGATGATGCGCTGCGAGGCCGGCTGGGCCTGGGGCGACGACCAGAGCGGCTACCACTGCGCGGACGGCGCGGCCTCCCGCTGGGTCTACCTCCTGATCCCCGAGGGCCCGACCTGCCTGGAGATGCCCTCGGAGGCCGCCCTGTTCGCGCCGGTGGACGGCGAGGCGATGGGCGGCCCCACCCGCTGCGGAGACGGCGTCGAGGTGCCGGTTCAAGGGCTGCTGGTCGAGCCGGCCGAGGGCGCCTGGTGGTCGGCGACCTGCGCGCCCTGGGGCTGAGCGCCACAGTCGGTTAAGCGGCAGCGCTGAGGAGCAGAGCCCATGTTCGAACCCAGCGAAGAGCAGCGCGCCCTTCAAGAGGCCGCGCGTGAGGCGGCCAGCTCCTTGCTCAGCCCCACGCTGCGCGAAGACGATGACGCCGAGCGGTTTCGTCCCGAGCTCATGCGCGCGCTCGGCGAGGTGGGCCTCTGCGGCGTCGCCTGTCCGGAGCGCTGGGGCGGGCTCGGCCTCGGCTACGTGGAGTACGCGCTCGTCCTCGAGGAGATCGCCAGGATCTCTCCGAGCTATGCCGTCGGTGTGGCCGTGACGGGGCTGCCCCAGCTCATCCTGAACCTGTACGGGAACGACGCGCAGCGCGCGCGCTGGCTGCCCGGTCTGAGCGCCGGGACCTCGCTGGGCGCCTTCGCCCTCTCGGAGCCGGAGAGCGGAAGCGACGCCGCCAGCCTGCGCACGACCGCGGCGCGGGACGGCGACCACTATGTCCTCAACGGCACAAAGTTCTGGATCACCCACGGCAGCTACGCGGACGTCTACGTGGTGATGGCCCGCACCGGCGGCAGCGGCGCCAAGGGCATCAGCGCCTTCCTCGTCCCGGGCGACGCGCCAGGGCTCTCCTTCGGCAAGAAGGAGGAGAAGATGGGGCTGCGCGCCAGCGCCACCGTCGAGATCGTGCTGGAGAACGTCCGCGTGCCGGTCACCAGCCGGATCGGCCAGGAGGGCATCGGCTTCAAGGTGGCGATGAGCGCGCTGGACAGCGGACGCATCACCATCGGCGCCATCTCGGTCGGCATCTGCCAGGGAGCGCTGGATGTCGCGGCGGCCTATGCCTGCCAGCGGAAGCAGTTCGGTCAGCCGATCATCGACTTTCAAGGCGTCGGCTTCATGCTCGCGGACATGGCGATGCGCACCGAGGGCGCGCGCCTGGTCGTCCGCGAGGCCGCCTGGCTCCGGGACAACGAGCGCAACTACAGCCACGTCGCGGCCATGGCCAAGTGTATGGCCTCGGACGCGGCGGTCGCGGTGAGCTCCGACGCCGTGCAGGTGCTCGGCGGCTACGGCTACACGCGGGAATACCCCGTCGAACGCTTCATGCGCGACGCCAAGGTCATGCAGATCGTCGAGGGGACGAACCAGGTTCAACGCCTGGTACTCGCGCGTCACCTCAAGCGTGTCTACGGGGGACAGGGCTGAGCCGGAGGTCTCGGGAGAGCGCGCCCTCCGCGTGGGTTATAGTGAGCGCCGCGTGAGCGCGAAGCGCCCTCCTGCGGGGGCGTCTGGGGAGCGGAAGACCGATGAAGCAATGCAAGCTCTGCGGCTCGACCTACGACGATCGGGTCGATTTCTGCTTCCGAGATGGGACGCCGCTCGCGCTGATGGTCGAGGCGCCAGCGGCCGAGCTGCCCCGCAGCATGGACGCGGGCGTCGAGTCGGCGCCGATGACCGAGGAGATGGACGCCCCGGTTCCCTTCGCGATGCTCCAGAAAGGTCGGGTCAGCCGGTCGCAGTCGGACCTTCCGGAGCCGGCGCCCGCGCGGGCGCCCGAGGCCGCCGTCGCCCCGCTGCCCGATCCTGGCTCGGAGGAGCCGGACGCCGCTCAGCTCCCGAGCCCGCTCGCCGGCCACGCCGCCTGGCTGGTCCGCTCGCAGGACGACGACGAAGAGGCCACGCTGGCCGGGATCTCGCCGCTCGCGCAGAGCATCGCGCTGCCCTCGCCTCCTCAGGTCGCGAGTGAGGAGGAAGATCTCGAGGGCGCGACGCCGATCAGCGCCGCCGTGATCACGACCCCCAACTTCGAGCCCGCCCGCGTGGTGCTGCCGGCCCTCACCGAGATGCCGCCGGCGAAGCCGCTCCCCGCCCCGGTCGTGACGCCGCAGAACGAGGCGCTGAAGCCGCTGCCCGAGCCGATGACGGTGATGCCCCCGGCCCGGCCCGCTCCGGCACCCGCGCCCGCTCCGGCACCCGCGCCCGCGCCCGCTCCTGCCAAGGCGGACGCTCCCGAAGAGGACGATCTCTCCTTCCCCAGCGCGGCGTCGACGGCCACCGAGGAGCCGCCAAAGAAGAAGTCCAAGGCGGGGATCATCGTGCTCGCCGGGCTCGGGCTGGCCGCGGTCGCGGGGATCGCCCTCTTCGCGTCTGGAGGGGGCGACAAACAGGATCAGCCGCTCGCCTCGGTGAAGCCGGCCGAGCCCGCTCCGGTGGCCGCTGCCCCGGTCGAGGCCGCGCCCCCGGTCGAGGCCGCGCCTCCCGTCGAGGCCGCGCCTCCCGTCGAGGCCGCGCCTCCCGTCGAGGCCGCGCCTGCCGCCACGGCGACGAAGCCTGGCGCGGCGGCGGCGACGAAGCCCGGCGCGGCGGCCGCGACGAAGCCCGGCGCCGCTACGGCCAGCACGGCCCGCACCAGCGCCGCCGCGGAGAGCGCGAGCGCGGACGCCTCGCCCTGGGGTGTCCCTGCGCCCTCGGCGACCAGGAGCACGCTCTCGGTGGTCAGCACGCCCGCCGGCGCCCGCGTCTTCGTGGACGACAAGCAGGTGGGCCAGACCCCGCTGACGACGGACATCGAGTTCGGGCTCTATATCGTCCGCCTCGAGCTGGATGGCCACCGCGCCACCTCTCAGACCCTGCGGGTCAAAGACGCCAGCTCCTCCCTCAATTTCAAGCTCGACCCCATCCCCGTGGCTGGGCAGGTCAACATCTTCGTCCCGACCTCCGGAGGGTCTGCCGAGGTCTGGCTGGGTGAGCGGAAGCTGGGCAACGCGCCCGCCATGACGCGGCTGGAGGAGGGCTCCTACACCTTCCGGGTGGTCCTCGCCGACGGGACCAGCTTCACGCAGACCCGCGAGATCCGCTTCGAGAAGCCGGGCCAGCCCGTCACCGTGACCTTGAGCGGCGGGTAGCCAGGGCACAAAGCCGGGTGCCGAAAACCCGGCTTTGTGCCCTGGCGTGCGGGCTGAGGCCGCCCGCCCCGTGGGGCGCGCCGCGGACGGCTCTGGCGTTGCGGTGTCAAGAGACGCACGAACCCACT